>JAGHBN010000064.1 GCA_021160985.1 Thermococcus sp. | reverse complement strand
TACAGGGTTTACTCCCCGCAAGGCGTCTGAAAGACGCCAGAACAAGAGTAAAACCTATTCAGCAGGACAATTTTGAAATTAAACCCTTTCAGTAACGGCGGTTTCAGCAGTGCACGCTTTTTACCCGACCAAAGTTACAGAAAGGGAACTCTTTGGTCAAACTTTTTCCAAAAGTTTGCGAGGAAAAGTTTGATCAAAAGTGTTTAACTGCTCTAGAGGCAGGGTTTATAGTTCGTGCACGTTAAACAGGCGATTTTGCTATGGGTTTATTCTACAATTGCAGTCTTGAAGGGCTTCACCCCCAACGGCGTCCTTCAGACGCCAAAAATGAATGTGAAACTGCTTGAAAGTGCTTGCTTTATGAGTAAACTCGCTTGAGAACTGGCGAATCCATTAGTGCACGACTGATTTTTTGTGCTCCTTGGGCAGAAGGGCGTTCTTTTCGCCAGCCTTTTCCAAAGGCTGTGGGCAAAGTTTCTTTGGCGAAGCTTTTCTAAAAGCTTCAGCAAAATTTCTTTCTAATTTCTTCCATGCAGCAGGATAAAAAGAAATTGGAGCTCAGGCGGACTGGCCGAGCTCCTCCACGGGGAGCTTCATCCTGGAGACCGCTATAAGGATCAGGATTCCCAGGAGCGGCATAAAGGCCAGCTCTCCCAGGGCCAGGCTGGTGCTCTGCTTCGCTAGTATGTCAGTTACCGTTGGGGCCACTGCGTTAGCTGAGTTGGAGATGAGACCAAGGGCAAAGCTTGCCTTCGGGAATATGTCCTTCGGGTATGTGGCCGGAGCGCTGGTCCAGAACGCCGGCCCCGTTCCCTGGAGGGCTCCAATGAGGACAACGGAAGCGAGGGCGAGTGTGTAGTTACCCGCCAGTATTGCCTTTGCATACACGAGCAGGCCGACGAAGCCCACCGCGTAGGAGAATATCATAACCTGGACGATGGCCTTGAAGAGCCCCCTTGAGGTGGGGTTCTTTCTTGAGAGCATGTAGCCCACAAAACCCATCCCTATGCTCCAGAGAGCCTTTGATATGTTCAGGCTGGTGCTCAGGGCCACCACCTGCTCCTTGGTCCAGCCGATTTCATAGCCGAGCGAAGCCGAGAAGCCGGCTATGGTGAAGATCACCCACAGGGCTGGGAAGAACGTCAGACCGAGAACCCAGGTGAAGGGCATCTTCCAGACGTTGACCTTTGTGCTGGACTCGTTTCTGTGGATTATCTCAAAGTCCTCGGTGAAGAGCCACCAGATGGCCAGGATGACGTACATGATGACGACCGTGCTCCAGAAGCCGCCCTTCCAGCCAAGAGCCTCAACCGCGTACTTTCCGCTTATGTTGCCAAACACACCACCCCAGAAGATGCCGGAGAGGATTATACCCTTGGCGAAGGGCCTCTCGGCCACGAAGAAGTGGGCTATCTGGGTGCTGAAGAGCGGAACGAGCGTGATTACGAATCCCTGAATGAACCTCAGGAAGACAACGGTCTGCCAGTTGGGGGCGAGCGGGATTAGAGCCTGAGTAACGGCCGCCCAGCTCAGGGCTATTGCAACGCTCCTCTTGAAGCTGCCCTCGTAGAGCTTGGTGTGTCCGAGGAGAAATGCCACGAAGAGACCGAAAACATAGGCGATGTGCTGCCATTCGTAGGCATCGCTATCGATTCCAAAGTGACCGATGAGGTCGGGCTTCGCGATTGACATCATGGTGAGAGTTCCAAGGCCAGCAGTCATGACCAGCGTGTCAAGCAGGACTGATCTCCACCTTTTGTCCATAATCCTCCCTCCTAGAGCTTTCCGAACAGCATCAGGACACCAAACACTATAAATAGCACCCCTGCAGCCTTGTGAACGACCTCAAGGGGCACTACGTCGCTCAGCTTGTCGCCCAGGAGTGCCCCGATAAGGTTTACCGCTCCCAGGCCCAGGATGGCCCCCACAAACGCTACCTTCCACCCGTATCTGGCCGCAAAGGCCATGGTCGCCAGCTGGGTCTTGTCCCCTAGCTCTGCAAGAAAAATGGCAAAGAATATGGTGAGGATGCCCTCCATAATATCACCGTCAGATCTTGGAGAGAGCGGCTTGCATGCGCTCCATTGCCTCTATCAGCTGCTCCTTTTTCGTTGCATAACTTATTCTAACCCAGCCTTCGCCCTGCTTTCCAAAGGCCGTTCCCGGAATAACGACGACCCTCGCGTTCTCGAGGAGCCAGTCCGCAAAGTCCTCGCTGCTCATGTCAAGCTCCCGGTCTATTTTAACCCAGATGTAGAACGCTCCCTTTGGCCTGAAGGGCGTTAAGTGGGGCATTTTCGAGAGATATTTCAGGACGAGCCTGCGTCTCTCGTCGTAAACCCTCTTCATATTCTCAACGGCTTCCCAGCTCCTCCTGTCCCTGAGGGCCGTTATTCCCGCGATCTGAACGAAGGATGCAACATTTCCGATAACATAGGCGTGGAGCTTTATCATGTCCCGGATAACCTGGGCGGGAGCTATCGTGAAGCCAAGGCGCCAGCCGGTCATTGCAAAGGTCTTAGAAAAGCTGTTGGCGATGATCGTGTTGTCCGGCGCGTACTTGATCATCGGGTAGTGTTTGGCTCCCTCATACAGGAAATGCTCGTATGGCTCGTCGGTCAGAATGTAGATGTTGTAATCCTCCGCTATTTCGCCGATGGCTTTGGCAGTCTTTTTGTCGAGGGTTGCACCGGTTGGGTTGTTAGGATAGTTCATGACGAGCATCCTTGTTCTCTTTGTTATCATCTCCACCAGTTCATCGGGGTCTATTCTAAACTTGTTCTCTTCCCTGAGGGGAATGCGGAGGATTCCGGCCTCGGCTATCTTGGCATCTTCGACATAGCACACAAAAGCGGGATCAGGGATTATGACGTCGTCCCCCTGCTCGAGGAGGGACTGGAATGCGAGATACGTGGCCTCGTAGGCACCCGCGGTGACTATGATGTTTGAGGGATCGACGCTGATCCGGTAAAATTCACGGTAATACTCCGCTATGGCCTCCCTGAATTCAGGGATTCCCGCGTTGGGGGTGTAGTGAGTGTAACCCTCATCTATTGCCCTTTTGGCGGCCTCTTTTATCACGTCTGGGGTGTCAAAATCGGGCTCCCCTATGCCAAGGGAAATAACCCCCTCCATCTTTGAGGCCTTTTCAAAGAGCTCCCTTATCTTAGAGCGCTGGATCAGATTTATCCTCCCGGCCAGGAAGTATTTTCTTTTTCGATATCTCATGAGCACCACCCTGACGGCTCAATGTTGATTGGGCCTCTTTTATAAATATATCTCGAACCTAATGTTACAAAGCCTCAACAAGAGCGGCTTTCTCCATAAGGGGTTTGAGTTTCTCCCCACTGCAGTGCTCCGGCTCCAATTCCCCCAAGTCAAACCGCCCAATGAACTCCTCTGCCTCTTCACCGGAGCCGAACACCACGAGATACCTCGGCCCAGTGCCAGCACCCCTGAGTTTTATTGCCTCCTTAATCTGATGGGTCCCGGCGAGTCTGAGCAAAAGCTCACCTCCAAGGGTTTTCGCACGGTTGGTCCCTCTTTCAAATGCCCGCATGCTTATCAATGCCGCAATGAGGACTTCCTCAACGCATTCCCCAGAAACCAGCTGAAACCTGTCTCCAAGGTAAGGGATTATGCTATCCACGTCACGAACCCAAACCCTCTTGACGACTACCCCTTCGATTTTGATCACCATACACCCCCCAAGCTTTCTGATTTAAAAAGGTTAAAACACTTCCCATGAACAAGTGTGTACACTACTTAAAAAAATTAGGTTCTAGGGAGTATTTTCAAAAATTTTTTGTAAAAGATAATACCACAATATTAAATCGAAGCCGCAAAGTATTTAACTAATTAAATTAATCACTATTTCAGCGGCTTGCTCCCGCAGGTGGTACATCAATGGCCAAGATGAAGATAATCAGTGTACAGCTCCCACAGGGCCTCATAAAAGCGATGGATCAGCTGGTTAAACAGGGGGTTTATCCCAACAGGAGCGAGATCATCAGAACGGCGATTCGGGAGCTATTGAAAAAAGAGCTCTATCAGTTTGAGACTGAAGAACGCTCAACGCCAGAATACATCATGAAATAAGCGGGATAAAATAAGACGTGAAATCCAGATTATAGTAAAGCCCTATGTGGTCTAGGGGGTTGGGGCCATGGTGTTTAAGTTGCTGGAACAGGCAGGAATAAACATTGATCTAGACGACGAAAAGCCAAAGAGAGACTCTTTCGTTGGCTTGGATGGTGAGGATGTCGAGGATTTGATAAGGATTGTAATTGTAGGCGTTGGTGGTTCCGGAAACAATACCATAACGAGGCTTTATGAGCTTGGAGTCCATGGGGCTGAGCTTATTGCCATGAACACCGATGCGCAGCACCTTGCGAGGACAAAAGCCCACAAAAAGCTCCTTCTCGGAAGGGAGATAACCCAGGGTAAGGGCTCCGGCGGCGACCCCGAGATAGGCTACCGCGCCGCCGAGGCGAGCGCCCACGAGATAGCGGAGACAATAGGTGACGCTGACCTTGTGTTCATAACCGCAGGAATGGGCAACGGAACCGGTACCGGAGCCGCGCCAGTGGTTGCAAGGGTTGTTAAGGAACGTGCCAGGCACAGCGGTCGCTTCAGGGAGCCTCTCGTCGTGAGCGTTGTAACGTTTCCCTTCCGGAACGAGGGCAAGGTAAGGATTGAAAAGGCAAAGGCAGGGATAAAAGCCCTCATGTACTACTCTGACACGGTCATCATAATCGAAAACGACAAACTCCTCAAGCTCGTTCCGAAGCTCCCCATAAACGCCGCCTTCCGGTTCGCCGACGAGATAATAGCCAGGATGGTCAAGGGCCTCACCGAGACCATAAAGCTTCCGTCCATGGTGAACATCGACTTCGCCGACGTTTACAGCGTTATGCACAACGGCGGTGCTGCACTAATCGGAATCGGCGAAAGCGACTCAAGCAACAGGGCCGTCGATGCCGTCAAGAACGCCCTCGAGAACAAGATGCTGGACGTGGAATACGCAAGCGGAGACAAGGCACTCGTTCACTTCACAGTCGGTCCGGACGTCAGTCTGGGCGAAATCAGCAGTGCAATGGATCTTGTCTACGAGAGGCTCGGTGAAAAAAGCGAAATCAAATGGGGTGCAAGGATAGACGAGGACATGGGCAAAGTTGTCAGAGCTATGGTCATAATGACCGGCGTCAAGAGCCCGAACATCCTGGGAGGGGCGGAAGCCCTTCAGGTTGGAGAGAGCTTCAAGAGCAACATAATCGAACCCATAAAGAGCTTTTCGGAGAGACCCTCCGATGACAGGATATTCAACACCATAGCGCGGAAGAAGGAAAGGGCAATATCTCCACGGGCTCTGAGGGCTTTCGACGACTTTATGGACATAAGCTGATTCTTTCCCTTTTAACCCATTAGGTGGATTTCTATGGCCGTGGTGATCAGCATAGCCAATCAAAAGGGAGGAGTTGGCAAGACGACCCTGACTCTAAACCTCGGGTACGGGTTAGCCGATATGGGGAAGAGAGTTCTCCTTGTGGACATCGACCCCCAGTTCAACCTGACATTCGCACTCATCGGTATGGACGTTCTCAAATACGCCGAGGACAACGTGGGTACTGTGATGACGCGCGAGAGTAACGTGGATGACGCAATCGTACATGTCAGGGAAAACCTCGATCTACTTCCGAGCCACCTGAACCTCTCAGCGAGAGAAATAGAGATCATCAATGCCTACAATAGGGAAAGGCGTCTTGAAAAAGCCCTCCTGCCAGTTCTCCCCGATTACGACTATGTTCTAATAGACAACCCGCCGAGTATGGGCATTTTCCTCGTTAACTCTCTCACAGCCTCTGATTACGTTATAATCCCCCTCGAGCTCAGCTATTTTGGAGTAATCGGCATGCAGCTGATGTTCAACCTCATGAGGATGATAAGGGAGGAAACCAACGAGAACCTCAAGCTGCTTGGACTCGTTCCAAACAAGTTCACGCGCCAGACAAAGGTCCCGAAGATGAGGCTGAAAGAGCTGAAAGAGGTGTATCCCGATGCCCCAATACTGACGACAATACCAAGGGCGATTGCCCTTGAAAAGGCCCAGAGCCAGGGAGTCAGCATATTTGAATTCGATAGGAAGAGCCGGGCCTCAAAAGCTTTCTCAAAGCTTACAAAAGAGGTGATCGAGATTGTCGAAAGGTAAGCTCCCGAAGCTTTTCGACGGTTCCATTGACGACCTGACAAAGCCCTCCAAGAAAAAGGAGGATAAGGACAATCTAAAGAAGGAGAAAATGCAGAAGACCCTTTACATAAGCAGGGACATGAACAGGAAGCTCATAGAACTTTACGGGGAGGAAGGCCGGCGGCAGAGCAGCATAGTGGAGGACGCCGTTAACCTATACTACTACCTGAGGCTGGCCATAGGAGAGAAAAAGCTCCACGAACTTCTGGAAGCGGTTAAACGTGAAGACCCTGAGTTCCTGCGCGAGTACCTTTCAAAATTCAAACCCTAACGTTAATCCAGGGGATAAAATCAGAACGATAAAATAAACCCCTCAAATAACTCACTCACAATAAGTCTCAACAATCCTCTGGATTATCTTGCTCGTCTTTGCCCTGTCATCCTTGTAGAGATAAGGTATTCTGATTACCTCAGCGCGAATTCCGTGCCTCCTGAGCTCCTCTTTGAGCCTTTCACAGGAAAAAACCTGATCGGGCCCGAGAGCCACTATGTCGGGGTTTATTTTCTTCACCAGCTCGTAGTCTATCGCCCCGGGGGTGCCGATGTAGACCTCATCAACCATTCTCAGGGCACGCACCAATTCAGCCCTATCCTCCGCTGTGTTTACAGGCTCTCTGCGCTTTGTCTTTCTCACAGTCTCATCGTGGGCCACTATGACCACAAGCTCATCTCCCAATGACTTGGCCTGGTTCAGGAAATGTATGTGGCCAACGTGGAGGATGTCAAAAACTCCACCGACGAGGACGCGAATTCTTTTTTTCTCCGGGGTTTTTTCTTCCATTTTAGCCCACCGTCAGCTCCCATATCCTGTCCTTGGCGTGGTGGATGTTCTTAACCGCCTTGCCTTTGGGTCTTTCTTTCATGGTCCAGCCGTCCATCAGAGCTATGCCTATCGCCAGGGGCCTTCCGTAGTCCTCCTCGACCACGAAGACAAAGTCCCCCTCCTTGATGTTCTCGTCGGCGTCAACTATTCCGGCCGCCATGACGTCGGCGCCCTTGAGGATGAACGGAACCGCGCCCGCATCAACGACCACCCTTCTAGGCCACTCCCTCAGCTTCTCCTCGTTGGAAAGCTCGTAAAGGGCTATAACGAGCGGGAATATCAGGCCTCTGCGCCTTATGAAGAAGGGCTTCCCGTTGACGAGAAGGATTTCGGTTGTCTTGTCGAATTCAGCGACCTCCACCCTGTCCTTCTTCCTCAGCATCTTCGCCGCTATCTCATCACCAAAAATCTCGGCCATCTCCCGGATTATCTCCTTAATCTCCTTCTTGCTGAGGGGGTGCTTGACCTTGAGCTCCATCCTCACACCTCCATGGTCTCTTCGTAAAGCCTTCTTGCGCTCTCCCTTGGATTCTCGCTCGCGTAAATCGAACGACCCACGATGATGTAATCGGCACCCGCCTTTAAAACTTCTCCAGCCTTGCCCCCCTGGGCACCAACGCCCGGGGTGAGGACTTTGATTTCGTCATTAAGCCTTGAGCGTATGTAGGCTACCCTTTCGGGCCTTGTAGCGGGGGCTATCACACCAAAGGGCTCAAGCCTGTTGGCGAGTTCCACCAGCTTGTCGGTAGCGGGCTGAATAAACTCCTTCGCCCCAGGGTGGCTCATCTCGACGACGATTATCGTCTTCCCAAGCTCCATGACTGCCTTGACACTGTCGCTCCCGACGAAGCCGTGGGCTATGATGTAGTCCGCACCGGCCTCGAACACCCTGCTCGCTATCAGCCTGTTGGTGTTGGGAATGTCGGCAAGCTTTAGATCCGCTATAACCGGAAGACCCGTGACCTGCTTGAGCTCGGCAATAATTCCCAGGCCGGAGCCGATTATAAGCGGCCAGTTCACCTTGATAGCCCAGAGATAATCAGCCGTTTGCTCCGCTATCTCAAGCGCCCTCTCGCGCTCATAGACGTCTAAGGCAAGGATTAGCCTGCTCTCATTACCCCCTCTCATTTCGTCACCTCACAAGGGACTTGATTTCCTCGGGCAGTTCGTCACCCTTAAGGACCAGTGCGACGTGGTAAGCGCTCTTCATGGCATCGGCTCCCTTCTCCGCCCAGGTGATTACCACCAGCTCGTCGTCTTCCAGCCTGAAAGCGTTTTTGACCCTTTCCGCCAGTTCGGGCATGGTCTCGCCCAGCGGCCTTCCATCCTCCGGGAAGACCGGCTCCCCGTTTTTGACCCTCAGTATCATAGCACCCTTTGCGAAGAATCTTATGGCCTCATCGCGGAGTTCAATGCTCTTGAACTCGGGAGGATTCCTGACCACCAGGGCGTAAGCGGGGCACCCCTCAATCTCCCCAACAATTTTGGCCTCGGAAAAGTTTTCATCGAGTCTTTCAAGGAGCTCAACGCCGGTTTCGTTGAGCAAGTGTCCTCGCTGGGTGGAGCTTATGACCTCCAGCCCCGAAAGCTTTCTCAAAAGCGTTCTAACGCTCCCCTCACCAAGGTCAAGAAGCTCTGAAATCGTTTTCCTGCCCACCGGGTTTTTCAGAATGAATAGAACCGCAACGGCATCTTCAAGAGTAAACTCTGGATAGGCTCCCCTTTTCCAGCTCATCTGCTTCCCTCCAAGAAAAGTATGAAATGGAGATTAAAACTTTATTGGAAAAGGGAGAAAGGTTCAGAGCCATCTCGGCTTGAGCCCGGCCCACTGCCTCATCTTCTCGTGGGCGATGATGCGCGGGATGTTGGGCATCTCCTTCGGGCCGGGGTTCTTCATGTAGAAGGCGTTGACCTCGTAAACGGTTCCGAAGGCCTTCTTTTCAAGGGCTATCTTTCCGAGCCTCGCGAGGTCAACGAGAAGACCAGCGAGTGCCGGGCTGTCGTTTATCCTGCCAGTGATAACGAGCTCGTCTCTCGCGTTGTTGAAGCTGACGTACTCGATGTGCATGGCGATGAACTTCTTGTCGCCGAGCGGCTCAAGGAAGCCGGTCGGCTTGATGTAGTGCGGGGCGTCGTAGCCGAGGAGGTCCTTGACGATGGAGCTCTTGGTGAACTCCTTGCTCTTGTTGCGCTCCTTGTCGGTGAGGGCGAGGAAGTCCTGGTTTCCGCCGATGTTGAACTGGGCTATGTCGAGGACGTAGCGGTTCCTCTGGGCGAGGTGGCTGAGTATGTCAGCTGTCAGCGGTGTGGCACCGGTGGCGCCGTCGTCACCGAAGATGACCATGTTGCTCTCCTTAGCGAGCTCAACGAAGGCAGGGTCGTTGGCTATGAGGGTTGGTATGGCGTTGACGAAAGCCGCTCCGCCGACCTCCTTGGCGTACTGGGCAACCGCGTAGGCGTAGACCTGGGTAGCGGTGAGCCTGTCCCTATTGTCCTCGGCGATGGCCTTCTCAAGCTCCTCCTTGTTTCCAAAGGGCACGAAGGCCTCGGTGGTGCAGACGTTTATGAAGACCTCGGCGCCGAGCTCCTTCCACTCGCTAACGAGGTGCTCAACGGCCTCCTTGAGGGTCATCTCGTCCTCAAGGCCAGTGGCTTCGAGCGGGAGGTTCCTGAGGCTTCTGAGGTGGACTCCCTTTCTGATGGTGATGCCCTTGAGGCTCTCCGGCGCCTCGGGATCGTAGGCCTTAACGACCTCGTAGAGGTCCTTTCCGACCTTCGCCTTGTCAACGTCGTAGGAACCGACGATTTCGATGTCCTTAATCTTAATCGGGAGCTCGTCAGCGAGGGGGACGCCGTACGGCTCCATCTTCCCGGCCTTTATCTTCTCAAGGCCGCTCGCAAAGATGCTGGCCACATAACCCTGTCCGAGTATGACAACCTTCACCATCTCCTCCACCTCCTAAATTGCTTTAAGATATTTTACAGCAGTTAAATAGTTTTTGGTTGAAAAACAGGGCTACAAGCCTATTGCATGCACTCCACCACTCATCCCAAGGCCCATCCAAAAATTTTATAAATAACCAAACTTAAATAAAAGGCGAAATAAGTTCGCTTTCTAAAATAAGCCCTCCGAGCCTTTCGGGCTCGCTTTTGAAAACTTCGGGGGGTGGTATCCATGAGAACCGCAGCAGTCTGGCTGATTGCACTGGTGATCCTTGGGGTTGTTGCCAGCGGGTGCATAGGAGGCGAGGAAGCGAACACATCTAAGGTCGATGTCCAGCTCAGTGGGGACTTCACTAAGGACGTCTTAGAAATCGGAAAGGTTCTGGAGCAGAACGGCGTTAAGGAAGTCAAATTCTCCGCGTGGGGTTCTGGAGACCCGAACAGCGTCATGAGGGTTTATGGAATAGTGGAGGCAGCAAGGAGGATAAACAAGATCTGGGCCGACAATGGGATTGACGTCAAGATTACCATAACCGAGACCCACTACGTCGCCTCCTTCCAGGACGCCTATGAGGAGTACCTCAGCAAGCAGCCTCTCGGACAGGCTGGAGACTTCTTCGTCAACAGCTACGCCTTCCTGCCCACACTGGCGGACGAAGGCTATATACTCGAAATAACGGACTACGCCACTGCCTACCAGAGCGTTATTGACGACTTCTACCCGTCCCTTATCGAGGCTTCCAAGTTCAAGGGCAAACTCTATGGACTGCCACAAGATACTGAGGCAAGACCGCTCTACATAAGGAAGGATGTGGCCCAGAAAATAGGGTTTGACCTCACGGATCTCGATGAGAAGGTGAAGAACGGCGAGTTTACCTGGAGCGACGTTTACTATTGGGCCAAGAAGGCCAAGGAGGAGGGCGCTGCCGAGTGGGGCCTTATCCACAGGAAAGGCTCCGCACACCCCGACCTGATACAGTTCATCTTTGCCTTCGGCGGAAAGCTCTACAACCCCAACAATGGAAAGCTCGTCCTCGACGTTCCGGCGGTCTACAAGTGGCTCTACGTCGAGTGGAAGTTTGCCCGCGACGGCCTCCTTCCGGAGGACATAATGAGCTGGGACTGGGCCAAGCAGATACACCCGGCCGTAGTCGAGGGCAGGACCCTCTTTGATATTGGTGGAACCTGGTACTGGACCGAGTGGCAGACCAAGCAGTACTACGCCAAAGATGGGACACCAAGGGGCCTGAAGCCTGAGGAAGTAAAGGAGTGGTTCTATTACACGCTCTTCCCGGCAGGAGAGAAGGGAGGAGAGCCCGTAACCCTCAGCCAGCCCTTTGTGTGGATGATAAACTCCAAGGCCGGCCAGCTGAACCCAAAGTATGACGAGCTTAAGGACGTCTACCACAAACTCGCCTTCCTGATGATCATCAAGGCCAGCGATCCGGACATAAACGCCATACACAGCGTGATATCCTCCCATCTACCGGTGAGGAAGGCGGCCGCCGAGCTGATCAAGGATGAGAAGTGGCTCAACGACCTCAAGTCGCTCAACATTGACCTGGACGAGAAGGTGAAGGACAACATCAGGGAGATAGTCCAGGCGACCGTCCACCCGATAAACGCCCAGTTCCTGGCGGACGTCAGCTACATGCTCGAATACACCCACCTCGCCCCGGCTCACCCGAAGTACCCGGCACTCGCGGACATCTTCAAGGAGGCCGTTGACAAGACCCTGAGGGGGGAGATGACTCCAGAGGAGGCAGTCAACTACATCATCCAGAAGGTCAAGGCAGACCCGGAGCTCGCCCAGAACGTCGAGATACAGGGAGAGGTACCCAAGGACTGGAAGTTCCCGCAGGAGTGAGGTGGTGTCATGAGGAAAGAAAAGCTCCGCGACCTTTCCTTCTTTCTTTCCCCTATGGTGCTGATGGTGCTCCTGTTTTACCTGGTGCCCTTAATCATGACCATCTACATAAGCATGACGCGTATGAAAAACTGGAACGTTGAGAGGTACCTTACCGAGTTTGTGGGTATCTACAACTATGAGAGACTGTTCTACATGTTCCAGCACGACCCGACGTTTAAGGCCGTAATCATGACCACTATAGTATTCGTTGGGATAACGCTCATGATAAACGTATTCGGCGGCCTATCACTGGCTCTCGCGACTTTTTTCATCAACGAGAGGGCCGCTTCCTCGTACAGGCTCCTCTGGCTCCTCCCCAGGATGTCGCCGATAGCCGTTTACAGCCTCGTCTGGTACTACTTCTTCCACGGGAGTGAGATCGGAACTCTAAACTCAATCCTCATGAGTCTTGGACTCATCTCGGAGCCCATTCCCTGGGGCCAAGTTACGCCCTGGGGAGCGTGGAGCGTGATAATCTTCGTCAACGGCCTGGTCGGTGTGAGTTTCGGAATGATAGTCTTTACGTCTGCCTTGAATCAGATACCAAAAGAACTCGTTATAGCCGCGAGGGTTGATGGTGCATCCTCGTGGCAGATATCAAAGCGTATTTTAATCCCAATGATGAAGTGGCACCTCCTCTATGTCCTGACATGGCAGTTCCTAAGTCTGCTGACGACGTATCCGCACCTCTTCCTGCTCGTCGAGTGGGACCTCGTTAACAGGGACTACGGAACGACCCTGGCACTCTACGTCTTCAACACGGCCTTTGGCAGGGGAGAGCAGGATCAAGGATTAGCTGCCGCAGCGGCCGTCGTACTCTCCATAATAGGTGTCATTGGAGGCTTCGTAACGCTCAAGGTACTCCAGTTCGAGAAAATGATGAAAAAGCCCAGGGGGGACTTCTGATGAAAGACGTGGAGACCAGGCCCAAGCGGTATGAGAGGGTTATAATCCTCGCCCTGTTACTGGCAAGCCTTCCGCTTATCTTGGGCTTTTCACTACTCACCATTTCAAGCCTCAGCACCAACATGGTGACCAACCTCGATCCGGACTCTTTCCATTCAACGCTTGAGAACTGGATAAACCTCTTCAAGGGGAAAATCGCCACCACAGGCGGGATAAGAGTCAACATATGGCGCATAACGCTCAACACGCTTGTAGTGGCCCTCGGCGTGGCCGGTGTCGTCACGGGAATAAGTGCCCTCGCCGGTTACTCCCTCTCAAGGATAGACTTCCGCGGGAGGAAAATTCTGATGGTTCTCCTCCTCATCCTCCACGCCTTCCCAGGGGTCGCCCTCATAGTCGGTGTCTACCTCCTCTACCGCCTCACGTTTCCGCAGAGCCACGACCTCGTTGGTCTCTATTCTTTCATATACGTCATACTCGCGAGGGCCGCCCTAGAGATACCGATGTCAATATGGCTCATGAAAGGCTTCTTTGACACAATCCCATGGGAGTTTGAGTGGTCTGGAATCATAGACGGGGCCTCGCGTATAACAGTGTGGAGGAAGATAATGCTACCCCTCATAAAACCGGGAGTCCTGGCGGTGGCGCTATTCGCATTCCTTGCCGGATGGCAGGACATAATCTACGTGAGAACTTTCCTCATTCACCCCACACTTGCGACATTCATAGAGGCCAACATAGAGGCCGAGTACTCCCACATGCCCCTCATAGCGGCCGCTGGGACGGTCTACCTCCTTCCAACGATAATATTCTTTATCACCGCCCAGCAGCTCCTCCTACAGAGCTACTCGGGTGGAATAAAGGGGTGAGGTGGTAGAGATGGTTAAGGTCATCCTAGACAACATAACGAAGAGGTTCGACGACTTTGCTGCCCTCAAGGGAGTAACCCTAGAGATAACCGACAAGGAGTTCATGGCGCTCCTGGGGCCCTCTGGAAGCGGGAAATCAACACTCCTCTATACAATAGCGGGAATTTACAGGCCCACGAGCGGGAGGATCTACTTCGACGACAGAGACGTTACTGATGTTCCGCCGAAGGACAGGAACGTCGGGCTGGTCTTTCAGAACTGGGCGCTCTACCCACATATGAAGGTCTTCGACAACATAGCTTTCCCACTTGAGCTGAGGAAATTCCCAAAGGAAGAGATAGCCAAGAAGGTCAAAGAAGTCGCAGAGATGCTCCGCATAGAGACCCTCCTCAACCGCTATCCATGGCAGCTCTCTGGAGGTCAGCAGCAGCGTGTTGCAATAGCAAGGGCCCTTGTGAAAGAACCGGACGTCCTCCTCCTCGACGAGCCTCTCAGCAACCTCGATGCGCTCCTGAGGCTTGAGGTAAGGGCAGAGCTCAAGAGACTCCAGAAGGAGCTCGGAATCACAGCGGTTTACGTCACCCACGACCAGGCAGAGGCCCTAGCAATGGCGGACAGGATAGCCGTGATAAAGGAGGGAGAGATACTCCAGGTTGGAGACCCCGACGAGGTCTATTACAAGCCCAAGTACCGCTTCGTTGGAGGCTTTCTTGGAAGCCCTCCAATGAACTTCCTCGATGCGGAGGTCCAGGACCCTTACCTCGACGTCTACGGCAACAGGATTCTGATTCCCATCCAGTACCGCGAGCTCGTAAAGAAACTTGGCGTCAGGAAGGTTATCCTTGGCTTCAGGCCACACGATGCAGAGGTTGTGAGAGGGGTGGCAGAAGGACTTGTTGGGACTGTCTACTCTTTTGAGCCCCTGGGCAGGGAGCAGATAGTTACGGTCTCTGTCAACGGGGCGTCCCTCAAGGTCTTTGCACCAGAGGGAGAGCACTTCACCTTCGGCGAGCAAGTTACTGTGAAACTCAGGGAGGACAGGATAATCCTCTTCGACAAGAAAACGGAAAAGGCTCTTGAGTTCCTGGAGGAGTGAGCTCACCTTTTCTTTCTACCAACCATCAACACCGTCAGTGCTACCCTTATATTTGTGAGCAGGGCAAGCAGGAGGAACAGCGCTTTGACTGAGACCTCCACTGGATATAGCAGGAAGAGCATCGTGAGGAATATGCGCTCGTCCCTTTTACCCGGAAGCTTCCTGAGGCCGGCGACTTCCATGTAAGCGTCCCTGCAGAAGGCCCCCTTGAACCTCTCGGTCGAGTAGCTCACCATCACTGAGCCGAGGAGCGCTACAAGCGCCACGAGGTACCAGAGGGGCTCGCGGAGAGTCGAATACGCCAGCAGGGCGAGGAAAGTCCCGTCAACGTAGCGGTCGAGGATAGAGTCAATGTAACCACCGAGCCTGCTCGTCCTCAGCTGGGCCCTCGCGAGCTCGCCGTCAACGCCGTCGATGATTGAGCTGAGCTGGTAGAGAACCCCCGCCAGCGGGAGGCTGATTAACGTGAGGACTGCCGAGAGAATTCCGACTGCAAACGTGACGGCCGTCATCTGGTTCGGAGTCACTTTCTCCGCGAGGAGGTAGCTTATCTCGGTGGAAATTCTCCTGTTGGTGTGCCTGCTGATAAAGCCGTCCCCGATTCCCTTAGGGGCACCTTTGATGAGCATCT
>JAGHBN010000168.1 GCA_021160985.1 Thermococcus sp. | reverse complement strand
GTTTACGTACACTCCGAGCCGCTCTTCCGCGTCTCCTGCCTTTACGGTGATGTTGTACATGCCAACCCCTGCATCGCTCGGGACTTCTACCACCAGCGCTACCGTGCTCCCGTCGGAGACCCTAACCGCCCGAACCGGCTCTCCACCTGCGAGGAACTTTGCTCTCCATCCTTCGGGCACGTCAGCGTTCAGAAATACCACGGCGGGGGAGGGTGAGGTGAGGAAGAGCTGGAACTGGACACTTTCACCCGCTTCCACTTCCTTAACGGGGTAGTCGGAGTACACATTGACCCCTTCCCCCTTTACCGTGACGGAGAGCCCCAGCTGACTTTCACCGGCGTGGAGGGTCAGGCCAAACGTGCCCGTCTCTATGGACGTTTTTATGGTAACGGTAATCTGGGCAGTCTCCCCATGCCGGAGGTAGATGCCGTTGATCTCGGAACCCCCCTCCGTGATTTTAGCAGCCCATCCGGGGGGAGCCTCCACTGAGAGCGGTATGAACGTGTCGTCTCCATTGTTCCTTACGGTCACCAGGAAAGACACCTCTCCACCCGGGGCGGTTATTTTGCTTGGGAACTGGGTTTCCATCACTATACAGCCGGGGGAATTCTCGAGGTGGACGTTGTTCCCGGATAGTATTATGCGGATCACACCTTCCCCCTGTTTGAGGCTCCCTACGGTCAGGTTCAGGCCCTCCTCAACTTCCACAGTGTCCCCAAATGAAAGGACGTACGTGCTTCCGTTTATCCTGATGGCGGCCCTTCCATCGCTTGAAAAATCCACGAACTCGACTGGGATGCCGTTTACCCTTATTTGCTGTCCCACGTGGAGGGTCAGGCTGATGGTGTCAGCGGACGCCAGGGGGACGGCGAGGAGAAAGAAAAAAAGGACCATGGTGAGGGCCTTTTTCATCCCTATCACCTTATCTCCGCCCTCACGAATCCAAGGTATGCTGCGACGAAGCTCACTATTAGGTAGGCCAGCAGAAAGATTATCTCCTTCTTTGCAAAGGAGAGGCTCTCGGTCAGGCTGTATTCCGGCTCTTCGGGGTTCTCTGGGTTCACGTAATAAACTGCTTCATCCCATGAGCGTGCGTGGGGGTTGAGGACGTACTGTGATATCTGCTCGAAGTCTGAGGTTGGTGACAAGCTGGTTATTGTCTCAACGGTCTCAAAGTATTTCTTGCTCCATTCATTTGCCTGTTCTTCGTATTCTTTCCACAGCTTTTCCATCTCCTCCATCTCTTCCAGCGTCATGTTCTCGTGATAACCTGTGAGAGCTTCCTGTGGGGGCTGGGGTTGCGGACCTGCCACGTGGTTTGCGACGATTGGGGCTATGGCATCGAAGACTATTGTAATGGCCAGGAAGAAAATCAGGGCGTACATCAGGGCGTTCCCGCTGGACTTGGAGTGCGCTGAAAACGCGACGGCTATTGCAAAGAACAGCAGGAGATACAGGTATGCGAAGACGAAGTAAACTGCCAGCCTGATGGTCGATGTGCCGTCCACGCTGACCCCCATCCACATCAGCGTTCCCAGAACGACGAGGAACGTTATGAAGGCCGCCACGGCCAGCGTCATGGCGCCACCTATGAGCTTCCCCAGTATTATCTGGTCCCGGTAAACGGGGTGCCCCATTAGGACCTTTAAAGTCCTGTCCTCCCTCTCACGGGTTATTGCGTCAAAGCCGAGCGCGAGGGCGAATATCCCTCCTACGAGGCTCAGATAATGCGTGACTCCCCACATAACCTCATAAACCTCTGGGCTTTCGCCTTCCTCGGTCATCCACGACATCATGCCAGTCTTTACCTGCGCCAGCGCAAGGAGGGTTATGAGGAGCAGAAATCCAAACAGAATTAAGAAACGTCTGCTGGTCATGTAATCACGGAACTCCTTGACTGCTATCGCCCCTATCATCCTCACTCCCTCCTGTAAACCAGCTCAAGAAAGATTTCTTCGAGCGTCGGCTCGTGAAGGTGTATGTCAGTGACGGTGTAGCCCATGCCCGTTAGCTCCTTGATGAGTTCTTCCCGGACATCCCTGGACGCGTAGACCCACAGTCTGTTGGTCCCCTCCTTGCGCCACTCTGTCACCTCGGTGCTCAGCCCGCTGATTTTGAGTGGCTGCTTCGTCTCCACGGTTATGATGAACCTTCCCTCAATGAACCTCCGCTTAATCTCCTCCTGACTGCCACTTGCGAGGAGCTTCCCCTTGGAGATTATGCCGATTTCATCGCTCACCTCCTCGACCTCGGGAAGGATGTGGGACGAGAAGAACACCGTCTTTCCGTCCTTTTTCAGCTCCCGTATCAGCTCCCTCATCTCGATGACTCCGTGCGGATCGAGACCGTTGGTCGGCTCGTCCAGAAACAGCACTTCCGGGTCGTTTAGGAGGGCTTGGGCCAGCAAAAGGCGTTGCTTCATGCCGGTGGAGAACTCTCCGACCTTCTTGTCCGCAACCTCCTTAAGGCCGACAAGCTCCAGCAGTTCCTTTGCCCTTTTTTCAGCCTCCTTTTTGGGAATCCTGTAGAACTTTGAGAAATACATGAGGTTGTCAAAGGCCGTCATGTTTGGGTAGAGTCCGCCCTCTGCGGGCATGAAGCCGCTTATCCTTTTGACCTCAACGGGCTTTTCCTGAACGTCTATCCCTGCCACGTATGCTTTACCTTCTGTTGGCTGGATGAAGCCAAGAAGGAGAAGTATGGTAGTCGTTTTCCCGGCTCCATTTGGTCCCAGGAATCCGTAGACCGTCCCCTTTTTCACGCTCAGGTTTAGGTGGTCTACTACTACGGCACCATCATAAGCCTTTGTGAGGTTCTCGGTCTCAATTATGTTCATACTACTCACCATTCGTAGTTAAAAAATTCGATAGAATATAAATGTTTTGGTTTTAAGTCATGTCTGTAAATAATATCTATTTGCCCGCTGTTCTGATCGAGATTGCACTGAATTGTTAGGACAAACTGTTGACTTACTTTGGCTCGCGGGAGAACTTACAGGGGATTCGAGGGCTAAATCCTTTTAAGGGCCCGTCCAAACTTCTCTTATGCGCTTCAAACCAGAACCCTTCAACGAACCCGTTGGCTTCCGCTGTCTCTACTGCCTCGACTGCTGCAGGGGGAGGCACATCTATCTGACCCTAAAGGATATAGAGCGAATATCTAGAGCCGGCCACGATCCGCAGGACTTCGTGACGTTCTCCGTTGAGGGTGATAAGATACGCTTCGTCCTCGCGGTGAGAGAGTGGGACCTGGGCTGCGTTTTTCACGACCCGGAGACCGGAAAGTGCACGGTTCACAGTGCAAGGCCGCTGATATGCCGTATCTACCCATTCATGGTCTCGCGGAAGCCCCTTGGCATCGGGGGCGAAAAGCCGTTTCGCTACAAGGGCCAGGAGCTGTGGCTCTACTATGACGAGAGCTGTCCCGGGGTAAACGCGGAAGAGCCGGAAACAACTATAACTCCCGAAGAGATAGCGGAGCTCGGCCTTCGGTTCGAGAGGGAGTTCAAGAGAACTGACATGGAGGGCCTTGCGGACCTTATAGACGGGCTCGAAGGCTAAGCTTTTAAGCCCCCTGCCGATGTCAGAAACATGAGCGAAGAACTCCGCTACCGACGGGCTTCGGCCTGGGAATACGACTTAATCCTCCGCGAGGCTGAGAAGTACGGCGAGCTGGAGCACCGATTCTTTGCCGTTGTTGAGGGCAAGTTTAGGGACGTTTACGCTGTCAACGAGAGGGTGTGGGCCGAGCTTGAGGGCCTAAAAATCAAGCCCTATGCCTACGGAACCTTCGTGGGCACGATAAAGGTGGACAAAAACCTGGTCGAGAAGTTCTACCCCAACGTCGAGTTCTTCTACTTCCTGAAGGTCGAGAAGAACTACGCCGTTCTGAGCCCCAAGGCCGGCTTCCTGTTCACCACAGGAAAGGACGTGCCGAGGAGCGGCGTGAAAAGGTATAACTGGCAGGGGACGAAGAAGCTGTTGATATACGACGAGAACGGTGTCATCCTCGGCATCGGCAGGATAAATCCTGAAAGTAAAAGAAAGTTCATCCTCAACGTCACTGACGTCGGGGAGTTTTTGAGGAGGAAGCGTTAAAATAGGGAATCCAGTATATTTTCGGCCATTTTCATGAAGTTGTTCACCTGCTCTTTTTCCCACCTGTGAATCTTCTTGGATTTGTATAGCCACCACAGGGCCAGGAGAAGGGGCATGGTGGCACCGACAAAGACGGCCGTTGGGATGTTGATGCCAAAAAACTGGAAAATCCATTGGAGAACGTATCCAATAGGTAGGGCCTCAAGCAGAGTTACCCCCATCTCCAGGTGCTGGAACTTCTCCCTCTCCATGTGTTTATCTATGAGTTCATTTCCCTCGGCCATTATTGCGGTCAAAGATTCAAGGGCTTCCTTTACCTCGGAGGAGAAGGAGGACAGTCCTCTGGCCTCATACATGCGTTCTATGACTGTAGTAGACTCAGGGATTCTGGATATGTTCCCGGGATTCAGTGTTTTTAGGGAGCTCTCCATCTGAACTTTGGCGTCCTCTACTGCCCTCAGGATTTTTTCGATATCTCTGGCATTACTGTTGCGGTGCTTTTTGGCCTCCTCAATTATGGTTTTTGTCAGTGATTTGAACGTCTCTATGGTTGAGAATGTGAGTGCAAGATATTCGGCCTGATGGAAGAGCCCATGGTGGCATATCTTTCTTTTTTCCTCAAGGTGTTTCAGTACGTAGTCCTTCCATATCCTGCACTTGGGAAGGGTCGTCTCCTCGAACTCAACTCGGTTCCGGTCGGCGTTCACCTGTATTATCGAAACCGGGGAAACAAGCTTTGAAAAATAAACCCTGTTTCCCCTGAGCCAGCCTGTTACTCTTTCCCGGGCATAGTCTTCCCTCACCGCGCGATAGCCTTCATCCGTAACGGCGAGCCCGTAAAACTCCTTCGGGAAGGTTTTTATAAGCTCGTCTACCGAAGCATTCCCCCCTAGGGCGTTTTGAACCTTCTCCCAGTTAACCTCCATGGAGACGATAAAGAATCTCCCCCGATTGGAAATGGCAAGTTCAAATCCCAGAATCTCTTCTAGTGCCTTTTCAAGCTGGAAAACAAAGGGGTTATGTGTCCTTTCGTCGGAATTGATCTCTCCGCATCCGTTTTCCCATGCCAGGAAGAAGGGTATTGCAATCAGGTCGTCTATAGAAGTTGGGGCGTTCTCGATTACAGCAGATATTGCGATTGGCACCAGAATGGAGGATTCTCCTTTCTCGTTTTTGACTTTTATTGGTTTTTTCTCCCTTAAAACGGATAGGTATATCTCGGGCTTCACTTTGAATTCCCTTGGACTCCCGCTCAGCTTGTATTCAATCTTCACTTCTTTGGGTATGCTTTGGGAGGTCACCCGGAACGTTGACACCTTTTCAGTGTAAACCTCAGAGAAGAAGAATGTGGGGGTAATACTTTTGCAGGGGGAGCTGTCAATGAACTTTTGTTTGAGCAACTCCTCATCGAAGGATTCTCCCTTTATCTTCACGTAGCCGGGCAAAAAGACGGCAAGTTCGACCCGGTTAATAAAGCCCTCAAACTCCATGGCTCATCCCTTCCGCAGGAGCAGAGCAACGTCAAGGGCCTTTCTCCTAGCCTCTCTCTCATCGGCGTTTATTGATTCTAGGTTTCGTATGATGTCCTCCACACCCTTTTCAGGGGTTTCCAGGAGTTTCGTTGGATCGCCGCCGGGATTCTTGGGCTCCCTTAATTTCACTCTGGGTGCGAACTCGGGCCTTATGTGATAGTAGATTTTCCATTCTATCTCAAAGCCGCACTCCCTCAGCAGGTTCTCGAGGGAATCGAGGTCAAATTTTCTGACGGGGAGTCTTTTGGGCTGTGGGTTGAGAGTTAGCTCCTCGTACTCGTCTCTTGTTATCTCTATGGCCCCTTCCTCGGTGGATACGAGGAACTTTTCCTTTCCTTCGGAGTGTGTTGTGAGGAAGAGAACCCGTCCTCCCCTCTTAAGAACACGGTGGAACTCTCCTAGGGTCTCGATGAACTCGGGGTGAGAAACGTGCTGTGCGACGTGGCTGTAGTTTATGAAATCCACGGTTTGGGGTGGAAGCGGGTCGAGCCTTGAGCCCTGCCTCCACATGAAGAAGACGTTTGGGTGGGAGTCAAAGGCCTCCATAGCTTTTTTCAGCCTCCACAAATCGGCGTCGAGGGCGATGACCTTTTTGCTGATTGAAAGGAGGAATGGTATCAGCCTTCCAAGGCCGGTTCCAACGTCCATCGAAAGCCCTAGTTTTTCTTTTTCCCCTAGGGTCTTTTTTACACTCTTCAGGACGTATACCTCTTCGAGAGTCCACCGCGTTTCGTCGTATTCTTGGATGAGCTTGGAGGTCAGCCCCTCGTCCCGGTCTGGATAAAAGTAGCCCTTTTGCCTCATGGTTGATTTTTGGTGGCATAACCTTTTAAGTCCTTTCCCATCAAATCTTAATGGTAACTAAAAGTTATTAAAATTCAGTTTGGTGGTCCGGTTTATTGTGTGGGATGAATAGGCCCCTTTCTGTTTCTGTGGGATCAAACAAGATGCTGAATATTCACTTGTTGCACCTGCAAGAAGATTCATCTTTTACACTATAAGTTGTTGGATACTCTTATCTGGCGAAAGCCTTATATGGTTAACTCCGGCCAATACAATGAACACCTTTGATGGGGGTGACACGTAGGAAAAAGCCAGTAAAACTGAGCCTGCTCCTCTGCCTAGTTAGTTTGATTTCCCTGGCCAGCGTATCGGCATGGAGCTCGAAGGCCGTCCCTTCCTCGTCTGGATGTTCGAGGATGTACGACTACGATGGGGATACCCCCCAGTGGGCCCCGGATGAATGGGTCTGGGCCAGCGTCTCGGGATGGTTAAACATATGCGATGGAAAAATAACCGTAGACACTTCAACCGTGAGGCATGTTGCATACTGGTCGGGCGTCAAGGTGGACAGGTCCCAGGTGGTGAAATACACCGGAGCAAGGGTTTCATACACAAAGATACCCTACGAGAGGTACAACGGGTATCAGGGAGAGGCCTTTGCGTTGATTCCTCACTTCTACAAGCACTGACTCGGGTGACATCGCGTGCGGGCTAAGATGGTGCTTGCCCTCTGCCTTCTAATCTTTTATCTGGGAACCACCCCGGTGTCTGCCGCTCCATTCTGGCTAAAGCCCGGAACTTATGTGAACTACACCGTTGTCGTCCCAGAGGACGCCCGCTTTGGGATAAACGACATCATGGTCAAAGTTGATATGCTCAACGAGCGCTCCTTTGAGGCGCTTTCTCGCTACCTAAACGTTTCTCGGGGTGAGAACTACGTTACCGTTCTCTGGCCGATGGGGACGTCTTACCTCTCCTTTAAAGTCCTCTCTGTGGATAATACGACGGCTAGAATCCTCGTCAGGCTTGAGCTCCATGACGTGGTGATTGAAAGTCCCGACATCGCGAATGCGAGCGTTCTGGTGTTCTCGGAAGTTCTTACGCTCGACCTTGAGACTGGGGCCTACATCGTAAACGGCACACCCGTTGCCAGGCCGAGCTTCTTCGTTGATCCGTCCGCCCCTCCTGAGCCCGGCGCGCTCCTCCTGAACGTCACGGTTCCAGAAGGTGGAAACTGGGTGATGCGGGTTGAGAACCTGAGCTACTCTCGCTATAAAGACTTTGAAGTCCTGACATACCTGCGTACCTTCCATCCGCCGTTCATATATCTTGAATCCGAGGTGGTGCCGTTCAGCCTCAGCGGCCCCAACTACAGCTGCTCCGGCGGAACTTCGTTCTCGGCGCTCTATGACTCATCGACCGGCCTTATGATAGCATCAGACCTAAGTGCAACCCCTCCCGAATTCGTCCTCATGGGGATTATCAGATCCAGCATGGAGGACGTGAACGCCTCCAGGGCCCTCCGCAGATTCCTCGCTGAGGGCGCAGACAAGCGCTGGCTTCAAGGCTGGAACCTCTACGCGACCAACGTGGAGTTTCCAGAGGAACGTTCGTTAGAGAGGCCGACCAGCCCCCTCACATACTACTTTGCCTTCACAGTTCTTGTCGCCTTTGCGGTCGGTTTTAGGGACTTTAGGAGGTGGATTAGATGAAAATTCTTCGCTGGGAGCTTGGAGACCCTCTTAACCTCGCCGCGTTTGCCTTTGGTTTCCTGCTCATCGGCACTTCCCTGTTCATTGAGGGGATTAGGGTATCAAATCACTTTATGGTGTTTCCCCCTAGGGAGGACTCTCTCGTGGCTTTTTCCTACCGGGCCATGGGGGTCAGCGTTCCCCTTCTGTCCGAAAGGGTGTATACGTCTTTTATGCTGACCGCCGTCCTCCTGTCGTCTCTGGTTCTGAGAAAACGATAGAGACACTCGCTTTGCTCTTTCAGTTTACTCTCTACCCGTGGGGAGGAAAAGGCTTGTTCTCTCCAAGGTTCTGGCAGTTTTTGTATTGCTGTTCACGGCCTCGTTTCTCCCGTTTATTCTGACTGTTGCCTACATCTTCGGAGATACCGGTGGCTTTATCCTTGATGCCTTTCTCTCCAGGGGTCTGCTCCCGTTGTATCTCCTCTACTGGACTCTGGCTGTCCTTTATGCCGTTGCGATTTCTTCCATTCTGGCGCTGGTCTCCCCCAACACCTTCGTCTCGATAATGGCCGGACTTTCCGCCCTCTACGTTCCCTACTCTTTGGGGGCATCGTTTCTGCCCCCTAGGGTTCTCAACACTGCAATATTCAGGGCTTACACCTCTGAAATCGCTCTTTCAGGCTGGATTCCCCACCTGTTATCGTCCGCTTTTCTCTCCTGCGTTGTTCTTCCTGTCCTGCTCATAGCTCTGGCCGTCTGTGTGGTGGAACGGAGGGATGTCAAATGAGGCTCTTCAGGCTCACGCTTTTTCTTGTAGCTGTCTTCACTCTGGTGGCACTCGTCATCCAGCACATTGAACTTTCCAAGCCTTACTCGGACTTTGCAGTAGATGCATCGTGTGCCGTCGTTCCCTCTGCGAGAGTTCTTGCCCTCAATATGAACGGACAGAGCAACTATTCGGTGGCTTTCTTCGACCCTGTGGAGAGCAGGTTTATCTACTCGTCAGAGCTTGTCGGCTCGGGCAGGGCGGTCGTTGAGTTCAACCACTCGGGCCCTTACTGCGTTGTGGTGTCTTCCGAGGCGCCGGCTTCGGTGGCAATCTCGGGCATGGCGAGCTACCCCTCTTCGAGGGCGCTTTCAATTGAGTACCTTATTGGCGGCACATCTGCGCTCCTGTTTGTCCTTACGGGGGTGCGGCGATGATAATCCGGACAAAACACCTTACAAAACGTTTTGGCCACATAACAGCGCTCGATTCGGTGAGCATCGGAATTGGTGAGGGCGTTACCTTAATCCTGGGGCCCAACGGGGGAGGCAAGAGCACCTTCCTGAACCTCTGTGCTGGAACGTACAGGCCCACTGAAGGTGTGATCCGGGTCTTCGGGGGCGATCCCTGGGCCGACGCGAACGTTAGACAGAGGTTTGGTGTGTCTTTTGACCCTCCTGCCCTACCGAATCACAGGACGGGGCGTGAGTGGCTTGAGTTCCTGGCTGAGATTAGGGGCGGGTCTACGTCGGATATCATTGAGGCGTTTTCACTTGGGGGCTTTCTCGATAGGAGGATTTCCACGTACTCGGCAGGAATGATGAAGCGGTTGAGCATAGCATCTGCGTTCGTGGGGGAGCCGGAGCTTGTCCTGCTGGATGAGCCGCTCGCGAACCTTGATTTTGATGCGATACCCGAAATCGTCGGCCTGCTGAAGCGTTTTGCCTCTGAGGGTCTGTCTATTGTTGTGGTTTCTCACATCTGGAAGCCGTTCCTTGAGTTCGCGGACAGGGTGGTAGTCATAGCAGGAGGGAGGGTGAAGCATGATGGTAGCGTGGAGGAGGTTGCTTCTGCTCTCAGTCTTATTTAGCGGGCTCTTGGTGCCGTCTGCATCTTCAACCCCTGTGTTTTTTGAGTTTGACGGCCGGGTAAGGGCTGGAAATCTGATCTCGGTGGCCCCTGTCGTGCTGAACCTGAGTGAAGGGGACTGGCCCGTTGAGCTCTCCGTTGGAAACGTTGCTCTCGTTTTCAACGTGAGCGTGGGTGGTGCTCCTATTGTGGTTGGGGTTGATGAGTCGCTTCTGGAGAGGTCCCTGAACGGGTTCTCGACAGCCACAGTCTTTCTTTCCGGCAGAGAGGTGCCTTCAATAGACTCCGAGAAGACCCCGTGTATGGCGGCCCCTGATTGGAGTGAGGGTGAAGGTGAGAGCTCGGCAAGGGGGCCTTCAAGGCCGCTCCTGATGGAGACGGTTCTCTTCTCGCCGTGTCGCGAAAGGGAATATCTCCTCCTTCCCAGCGGCATTCCTGTGGTCGCCGAGTATGAGGGTGTCAAAAAATACTGCCTCGTCAGGATTTCTGAGGGAGGCGGCGGCTGGAGCTCACAGGGCGGGTGTTCCTTCGCGTATATTGAAAACGCGGTATCTTCCGTCCCCGTGGAGATAACATCGAGACCCTGCAACGCTACCGTCTACATCAACGGCTTTCATCTCTTCGGGGAGTGGTTCACTCCTATGGTGGTTCACCTTCCGTCCACTCCTGAGCTGAGTCCCTACAACGTATCCATCGGTGCGAGAGGCTGTCCCTTTGTCTCTGGCGTCGTGAATTCAGCTGAAAAGAAGGTAACCCTTTATGCGGATCTATCTGCTCTCTCACGCGTTGTTTCGGTTCACTCCGGGGCGGGGGTGCTTGAAGTTCTAACCGAGCCTGCCAACGCGAGCCTAAAAATCTTTGCGGGAAATAATGAGGTTTTCTCTGGCAGAAGTCCCATTAAACTCGTCCTTCCTGAGGGAGTTTACACGCTCAGCGCGTCTCTTCCCGGATACGGGGGCATCGTTGAAAACGTGACAGTCCCCGCCAACGAAAGCGTTTTGCTTGACCTCACCCTTAGCCCTCTGCCGGCGAACCTCAGTATTACCACTGTCCCTTCTGGGGCAGAGGTGAGAATTGGGAACGTAACCTGTACTTCTCCCTGCTCCCTGAACCTGACCGCAGGTGTCTACAACGTTTCCGCTTTGCTTCCTGGATATCTTCCAAGCTCCGTCCTTGTTGGGCTCGCACCCGGAGAATCACAGGCCATCTCCCTGGAACTCGTTCAGATGCCTGTCTTGAGGATTTTAACATCGCCGGAGGGTGCTACCGTTACTGTGGGTGGCGAACAGTGCTTCACTCCCTGCAACATCACGTTGGCTCCCGGCAACTACAGCGTGACCGTAGAAAAAAGCGGCTATGAGAAAGCCGTGCTTGTGGTATCCCTTAGCGCGGGTGACGTGAGCGTGGTCAACGTCTCCCTGATGAAAGAACCGTTGCCCACTTCGCCTTCCCCCACAGATACCGTTAAAACTAGTCACGAAGTCAACAAAGTTACGGGGACTGTGTCGCGGCAGGAGGAAATAAACTGGAAACCGGCACTGATGGTTTTTTCATTGCTGGCTCTTGTCGTTGTGTTTGCCAAAATGCGTGGGTGAGGTTGGACATTGAGTCAAACGGCCCCCCCGTAATCTTTTTAAGACCTTCCGCATAGAATCTAAATGGTAACTAAAAGTTACTAAAGGAGGTGACGCTCATGGTCAGGAAAGTCAAGACCGGGATCCCCGGAATGGACGAAATTCTCCACGGAGGGATTCCCGAGAGGAACGCTGTCCTTCTCAGCGGCGGGCCCGGAACCGGGAAGACGATATTCAGCCAGCAGTTCCTCTGGAACGGCCTCCAGATGGGTGAGCCCGGCATCTACGTTGCCCTTGAGGAACATCCCGTTCAGGTAAGGCAGAACATGGCCGGGTTCGGCTGGGACGTCAGGAAGTACGAGGAAGAAGGAATGTT
>JAGHBN010000093.1 GCA_021160985.1 Thermococcus sp. | reverse complement strand
TTCCGCCGCTGCTCGTGCTGGTTGTGGTTGTTGTCGTGGTGCTTGTTGTGGTGGTTGCCGGTGCGTGGGCGGGCTCAACACCAAGGAGAGCCAGTGCAGTGCCCCAAGTGCCGAAGCCAGGCCAGAAGATCGGGACTCCGTAGGGGTTGTCCTCGTTTGGCCATCCCTTCCAGTAGGCAGTGTTTGCCTCATAGAACAGTGTACCCATGTAAGCTGGAACTGCCGGAACCTCCTCGAGCCAGATCTTGGTGAGCTCCTTGAGGTAGTTTACCTGTTCGCTCTCGACGGGAGTGTGAGCAAGCTTGTCGAGGAGCTCGTTGACCTTCTCGTTGTGGTAGTTTCCAAAGTTCGCGGCACCCTTGTCGGTGTCATCCTTGTAATACATGAGAGCATGGTAGACGCTGTACGGGTCGGGCTTGAAGGTTCCAGCCCAGTGAAGGGCGAGGTCAAAGTCGCCGCTGTTGAGGTGTGCCATAAAGAAGTTGGTCCAGTCACCCTTCTCGATTTCGACCTCTATTCCAACTGCCTTTAGCTGGTTGGCGATTATCTCACCGGCCTGGATCCAGTCCGAACAGCCGGCACAGGTGTAGAACTTGAGGACTATGTCCTTACCGTTGTACTCCCTTATCCCATCGCCATCAGTGTCCTTGAGGCCGAGCTGGTCGAGGAGCTCGTTAGCCTTGGCGATGTCTCCATACTTCCATCCATACTGCTCGATGAGCTGGTTAATGCCAATCTTCTCCTTCCACGGGCCCATTATGGCACCAAGAGGAGTCTGGTCAGGAACGTCGCTTATCGGTCCCTGGTTGACTATCTGGTACGGGTTGATCGCCATCGCTATGGCGCGCCTGAACTCTGGCTTGTCCATAGGCGGTTTCTGGGTGTTGAAGTAGAGCACGACCGGGACGACCGGCGGGAAGTACGGGTAGCTGTCCAACCAGCTGACTATGTTCGGGTTCTTCTGTTTGGCGGATACTATGTCCATGTAATAAGTACCGACGTCCAGGTCGCCCTTGATGAACATGTTAACGGCCTGGTCGTTTGAACTGACATAGAGCTGGACTATATACTTAGCGGCCGGCTTCTTGAAGTACTTGTTGCCCCACCAGCCCTCGTTCCTCTCGAGGATTGACTTCTGCTGCTGGACGACTTCCTTGAGCTTGTAAGCACCAGAACCGACGAGGTACTTCTTCTCGTCCCCAAGGAAGGTCATGGTCTTGAGCTTCTCAGGGTCAAGGTTTTCAAAAACGTGCTTCGGAACAATAAGGGTCGTAAAGAGGTTCTGGTTCCAGACCCAAACGTTGGGGGCACCTGAGAACAGGAACTGAACCGTCCTGTCATCAACGACCTTTATCTCCTTGAGACCCTCGTACTTCTTGAGACCCATCTTTTCATATAGCTCGAAGGAGAACTTGACGTCTTCGGCGGTAAGGGGCTTACCATCCTGCCATTTCACACCTTCCCTCAGTTTGACCTGATAGGTCGTGCTGTCGACCCACTTGCCCTCTTCCGCGAGCCACGGAATCATCTCACTCTGCATGAAGTTGAGCATGAACAGCGGCTCGAAGACAAGGCCGTCAATGCCAATTATATTGCCGCCGCTGAATGGGTTGGCGTTGGTCGGTGGAGCGCTGTTGGCAGTGTAGATTGTCTCCTCCCTGGGCAGCGCTTCGGCTGCCATTCCCAGTCCGGCCCCAAAAATGCTGGCCAGGAAAAGGGCCACGATTCCAAATGCAAGGACTTTTCTCATGGGCACCACCATTATAAGGTTGGTCAATTTTATAAGTCCTGGAACATCTATATAAACCTTTCTGTATAGATGAACAGGAGCTGGGGTTAGGTGTACCTAATAGGGCATTTACGCCCAATCTGACAAAGTTTGACCACAAAATCCCCTATTTTGACGCAAGGTAGACTAATAAATCCGATGAAAAGGCTTACAAAAACAGTTTAAATTACAATTTTTTTCAGCACACATCCCGGCCATGAAACGAAAGCATTTTCTTTTTCCGAAAATTATAAAAGCTATGAGAATTATAAAATTGAGAGGTGAGATTATGGACTCCAAAGGCTTCGCTTGGGGTGTTGTTCAGTCCGCATTTCAGTTTGAAATGGGAGATCCCCTCAGGAGGCACCTTGATACCCGAACAGACTGGTGGTACTGGGTTCGCGATGCTTACAATATAAAAAACGAACTCGTGAGCGGTCACCTGCCCGAGGATGGAATCAACAATTACGGTCTCTACGAAATCGACCACCACCTTGCCAAAAACCTCGGTCTCAACGCTTATCAGCTCACCATTGAATGGAGCAGGATATTTCCATGCCCCACATACCACATCGAGGTGGAGTTCGAACGGGACGGGTACGGGTTGATAAAGCGGGTCAAGATTACAAAAGATACCTTGGAAAAACTCGATGAAGTTGCAAACCACGAGGAAGTTGAGCACTACAGAAAAGTGCTCGGAAACCTGAAAAAAATGGGATTTCAGACTTTTGTGACACTCAACCACCAGACACAGCCAATCTGGCTCCACAACCCAATAGAAGTCAGAGAAAATTTCAAAAAAGCCCGGGCAAAGGGATGGGTTGACGAGAGGGCGATATTGGAGTTCGCAAAGTTTTCCGCCTATGCCGCCTGGAAGTTCGATGACCTAGTGGACTACTGGGCCACCTTCGACGAACCCATGGTGACTGCGGAGCTCGGCTACCTTGCCCCCTACGTCGGGTGGCCACCGGGCATCCTCAACCCTGCCGCTGCAAAGAAAGTTATAATAAACCAGCTCGTTGGACACGCAAGGGCGTACGATGTCATAAAGAAGTTCTCAGAGAAGCCCGTTGGGATCATACTGAACATCATCCCCGCATATCCAAGGGATCCCAACGACCCGAAGGACGTTAAGGCCACCGAAAACTATGACCTATTCCACAACAGGATATTCCTGGAGGGCGTCAACGAGGGTAAGATCGACTTTGAGTTTGGAGAAAACTACATAAAGATTCACCACCTCGCCAGGAACGATTGGGTGGGTAACAATTATTACACCAGGGAAGTCATAAAGTATATAGAGCCAAGATATAAGGAGCTGCCGATAATCAACTTCGTTGGAACGGAGGGTTACGGCTACTCCGCCGAGCCGAACAGCGTCTCAAAGGACAACAACCCCACAAGTGATTTCGGATGGGAGAGCTTCCCCCAGGGGATGTACGACTCCATCATGATAGGGGCATCCTATAAAAAACCCATGTTCATAACCGAAAATGGAGTGGCTGACTCAAGGGATGTCCTGAGGCCAAAATACATCCAGGAACACGTAGCCAAGATGTTTGAGGCCATAGAGGCCGGCGCAGACGTGAGGGGGTACTTCCACTGGGCGCTCACGGACAACTACGAATGGGCAATGGGATTCAAGATAAGGTTCGGGCTCTATGAAGTGGATCCCATAAGCAAGCAGAGAATTCCCAGGCCCAAGAGCGTTGAAACCTACAAAAAGATCGTAAAGGAGGGTGTCGAATGAAAACCATAGCGGTTGATGAGAGCACCTGGAAGAAGATAAAGTTATTAAAGGACAAGCTCGATGCCCGTTCCTACGACGAGGTTCTCCAGAGGCTGATAGAAACCTGGCATCTGGTAGAGCTTGACAGGAAAGTTGAGGACATCGTGGTTGACGATGAGGAGGCCGAGGTACTCCTCAGAGTGCTGAAGGAGAGGGATAAAAAATGACGTTTCCCGACAGCGTTTCCTTTGATGCCTTGGCGCTGATAAAAATGCACACCGCAAGCAGAAGGAGGCTGCTGGAAGTTACCCTCGCCAAATTCACCGTTTCAGTATCCATAGTCTCGGTATACCGATACCTAGTATCCAAGGCATATATCAACAAAAATGTCGAAACTGAAATGAAAATCCTGAAGGAGATCTATGAGATAATACCCCTCTCAGAGGAAATAGTGCTCAACACCGCCAAAATAGAAGCCAAACTTCTTAAAAAGGGCATTCGGATGGACATAGATGACATTCTCATAGGCGTCTCGGCAATAACCACACGTAACCTCCTGATAACCACTGACCCAGAACGATACAAACCCCTCGTGGAGTTCGGACTTGACGTTGTCGACCTCGACAAGTTCCTGAAGGAAGTCGAAAGAATAGTTGAAGCTGAAATAAACAAATAAAATCAGAGATCGCCGGCAAACGGACAGATGTGCAGGAACAGGCCAGGAATGAACCTTATTCCCTCCGCATACTTCTTACCACATAGTTTTCCGTAATACATGGCCATTGTTCTCAAGTACGGTTCCCAGAGTTCCCAGATATCGTCAGTGAACTGGCTCCTGTGTCTCCTGATCGCCTCGAGTTTCAGGCCCATCACGTCGGTTATATCAACGAAGTAGTTTGGCCTGTGGGTGTAGTAGAACCCAACCGCCGAGACACTGTGGGGCTCAAGGCCCGCCACTAGATCCGTCCTGTTGAAGTTCGGAAGGCCAGAAAAGCTAGCCGCCTCTATCCCGAGGAAGCCGGCCCTCCTGTGATCGGGGTGACTCTCGTAGGGCAGCCACGGATCCGGCATGAACACCATCTCAGGCTTTTCTTTTCGTATAACAGTGACTATCTCCTTCCTTGTCTCCCTATCGTGCGGCAGTTCTGTGTCCGCGAAATCCAGCGTTATAATCTTCTTCACGCCGAGGAGCTTGGCGCTCTCCTTTTCCTCCTCAAGACGGGTCAGTGCAAGCTCATGTCTTGAAATGCTCTCGTCGGTGGTCCCCATAGAACCATCGGTTAAAAGGAGGTACACGACTTCAATGCCATCATCCACAAGCTTCTTTATAGTCCCACCCAGTGCAATAACACAGTCGTCGGGATGCGGCTCGATGCACAGAACTTTATTCACGTCCTTGAAAGGGTCATCTATTTTGAAATCCAGCTTGTCCTTAAGCGCCTCCAGCGCGGCTTCAAAGCTATCAAACTCCTCGAAGGCCAACTTCATCACCATTTTTTATAAAATTCCAAATTTTATAATGTTTTTGGTTGGAATCCAGACCACATCTAGTTCCCATTACGCTCACTCTATTGACATTATGGATCAATTATTTCAGGATTACAAAAATTGTGTTCAATGTAAAATTAGTAACAGTTATAAACAATGAAGCACATCTAACGCCGACAACCTCCGAGGTGTCGCGACATGGAAAGTAAAAAAGCTGCACTACTACTCGTGGCACTGATGGTGCTTTCCCTGGCACCATCGGTGCACTACCCCTGGGTTTCTGGAGCGACGACAGTGACACTGAGTGGCCAAGCACTCGCCTGGGACCTCGTGAACCTGACATGGAGCCCCTACGACGATGCTAAGGCATATGAGGTCTATCGGTCAACCGACCCAAACACACTCCTAAGCCCCGGCAACCTTGTAGCAACTGTGAACTGGAGCAGCTACCCGCAGTACGAACCCGGGAAGGTCTATTACCAGGGTGACATCGTTGAGTACAACGGCAAAATATGGCGGGCAAAGTACTGGACACAGAGCACCCCTGGCGGGGACGCGTGGACCCTTCTCGGAGATGCCGTGCCGACGACCACCTACCTCGACCAGTGGAGCCTCAAGGCCAACACGACTTACTACTACGCTGTGGTTCCAGTTCTGGCGGACGGCTCACGGGCCAGTCCCTCAAACGTCCTCACCGTGACAACGCCCGCCCAGCCGTACAGGGTCGTGGTCTACTACATCTCCTGGGGCAGGTACGCGAGGAAGTTCTACGTCAGCGATATCCCCTGGGAGAAGGTCACCCACGTGAACTATGCCTTCCTGAAGCCAAACGAGGACGGGAGCATAAGCTTCTTCGACAGCTACGGCGACGAGCTCAACCTGGAAGACCTGAAGGAGTACAAGAAAAAGTATCCGCAGGTCAAGGTGCTCATCAGCGTCGGCGGCTGGACCCTGAGCAAGTACTTCTCGGACATAGCGGCAGACCCAGCCAAGAGGCAGAGGTTCGCGGAGAGCGCCCTTGAATACATCAGAAAGTACAACCTCGACGGCCTCGACATTGACTGGGAGTACCCGGGCGGGGGCGGAATGGAAGGAAACCACGTGCGCCCGGACGACGGTAAAAACTTCGTCCTCCTCCTCAAGACCGTCAGAGAGGTGTTCGACAGGGCGGAGCTTGAGGACCGCAAGGAGTACCTCCTCACCGCGGCAGTCCCGGCAGACCCCGTCAAGGCAGGAAGGATAGACTGGGCCGAAGCCACCAAGTACCTCGACTTCATAAACGTGATGACGTACGACTACCACGGCGCATGGGAGAACATCACCGGCCACCTCGCGCCGCTCTACGCCGACCCAAACGCCCCGTACACCGACCCGAACATAAAATGGAACTTCAACGTGAACGCTTCCATTCAGTGGTACATCAAGCACGTCCCTGACAAGACCAAAATCGTTCTCGGCCTGCCGTTCTACAGCAGGAGCTTTGCCAACGTCCCGGCCACCAACAACGGCCTGTACCAGCCCTTCAGCGGCACCCCGGACGGAACATGGGGGCCGGCCTGGGAAACCTACGGCGTGATGGACTACTGGGACGTGGCCGAGAAAAACAAGAGCTCGGAGTACAACTACTACTGGGACCCCGTGGCAATGGTCGCATGGCTGTACTCACCGACGAAGAAGATATTCATAACATTTGACGACCCGAGGGCCATAGGCATAAAGGTAGACTACATGCTCAAGAACGGAATCGGAGGCGTCATGGTATGGGAGATAACCGCGGATAGAAAGCCGGGCACCAACGACCACCCGCTCCTTGACACCGTTCTGGAGCACCTCGGAGAAAAGCCGCCGGCGTGGATTCCCGACACCTACTACCTCGGTGCAAGCGTCCCGGCAAACCTGACCATCCCGGAACCGAGCTATGACAACAGCACGGATTCTGAAGAGCCCAACACCGGAGACGGAAACCAGACCGACACAGGACAGCCGGACAACGGGACCGGCGGTAACGACAGCGGCCAGCCAGAAGAGAGCCCGGACAACTCAACTGACACAGGAGACACTTCAAACCAGACCATAGAGCCGGTAAAACCGGGTGCGATAGCCGTAAAGCACACCTCGTGGGGCACCGGCGGTGAATACGACATAACCCTAAACCTCGGAGGCGAGTACGACTGGAAGCTCTACGTAAAGCTCGAAGGCGCGAGCCTGGCCAGCCACTGGAGCGCCAATAAAGCGGAAAACGGAAGCTGGATTGTCTTCACGCCCCCAAGCTGGAACCGCGGGCCAACTGCAACCTTTGGGTTCACCTACACCGGCGGCAACCCAGAGATGATCGCGGTTCTCGTGGTAAACGGGGCCGTGTGGGACGTGTGGCCCGAAGGGACACCTGTGCCTCCGGAATTCGGCGGACTCAACGGGTCTTCAGGGGACTCTTCAAACGACAACACGGTACCGGGGGACGTTGCACTCCCGGCGAAGGTTCAGTGGCCGGCAAAGGTCTTTTCACCCTACGTCGACATAACGCTCTACCCGACCCCATCAATAAGCGAGATGATGAAGAAAACGGGCGTCAGGTTCTTCAACCTGGCGTTTATCGTGGCGTCCACCAGCGGGGCCTGCGAGCCCGCGTGGGCCGGGGCCTACAAGGTTTCAGACAAGTTTTACCTCGAGGAGATAAACAGGGTCAGGAGCATGGGTGGAGACGTCCTCATAGCCTTCGGAGGCGCCAACGGGCCATACCTGGCAGAGAAGTGCTCCTCCCCGGAGGACCTGGCTTCGGCCATAGAAGAAGTCATAACAACGTACAACGCCACGTGGCTCACCTTTGACGTGGAGGGGGCGTACCTCCAGAAGATGGAAGACAACGACAAGCGCGCAAAGGCCCTCGCAATGATTCAGAAGAAGTACCCGAACCTAAAGGTCAGCTTCACCCTTCCTGTTCTGCCCAGCGGCCTGACCCAGGCAGGCATAGACTTCCTGAAGAACCTCATCGAGAACGGCGTCAGAATCGACCGCGTTGACATCATGGCGATGGACTACGGCGACTGGGCGGCACCCAACCCCGATGGAAAGATGGGCGAGTACGCGATTCAGGCGGCCAAGAGCACGTTCAACCAGCTTAAGGAGCTGTTCCCCAACAAGAGCGACGCTGAAATCTGGCATATGCTCTCCATTACCCCAATGATAGGAGTGAACGATATAACAAGCGAGGTGTTCTACCCGAGCGACGCTTGGAAGCTCATGGACTGGGCAAACTCAACCGGCGTTGGAATGCTCTCGATGTGGTCAATGACCAGAGACCACCCGGGAAGCGGCGGTGTTTCCCCGCGCCACTCAGGACTGCCCGACATTGAGGACTACGAGTTCAGCAGGATATTCAACCAGTACACAGACCAGAGCGGCCTCCCGGCCCTGGACTTCACACCAGAACTCGGCCCGATTCCACGGCCGGACACTTCAAACGAAGGTACCTCAGACAACAACCGGACCGACACCGAGCAACCTGACAACACAAACAACGGCACCGACTCAAGCGGAGACCAGAACCCCGCCGGCAACGTCACGCTTGTGAGACCGGGGGCCATTAAGGTTACACTCAACGACTGGGGCAACACCGAGTACGATGTCACACTCGACCTCGGGGGAACCTACGACTGGACGCTGAAAGTGAAGCTCAGAGAGGGCTCATCTATAAGCTCCCACTGGAGCACCAACAAGGCCGAACAGGACGGGTACATCGTGTTCACCCCAATGAGCTGGAACCGCGGGCCAACGGCCACCTTCGGTTTCATAGCAGCGGGAAGCAAACCCGTGGAGCAGATGGTGCTCGAAATCAACGGGGAAATCTGGGACATCTGGCCGGAGGGGAGCTCAATATCCCAACCCGACCAGAACCAGAGCGACCAGACACCCTCCCAGAACCAGACCGAGACAATCCCTGACAACACAACCTACGTCCCAGCCGGCCCGGGCCTTCCGGAGCACTTCTTTGCCCCGTACATTGACGTGACGCTGGGCGTCCACAGGCCCCTTGTGGACTACTACAACCTCACCGGGACGCCGTACTTCACCCTGGCCTTCGTCATCTACAGCCAGGCGTTCAACGGGCCCAGCTGGGGCGGAAAGCTCCCGCTTGATGCCTTCGTTGAGGAGGTCAAGAAGCTGAGGGGGGCCGGAGGCGATGTCATAATAGCGTTCGGCGGTGCGGTGGGGCCCTACCTCTGCCAGCAGGCCCAGAGCGCCGAACAGCTGGCCCAGTGGTACATTCAGGTAATAGACATGTACAACGCAACGTACCTCGACTTTGACATCGAGAGCGGTGTCAATGAAAACGTGTTCATTGAGGCCCTCAAGATAGTGCAGAGGGAGAGGCCCTGGGTCAAGTTCAGCCTTACACTGCCCGCAGACCCAGGAATAGGAGTCGCAAGGGGATACGGGCTCATAGAGAGCCTCGCCAAGAACGGCGTCGAGGTTGACAGGGTCAACCCGATGACCATGGACTACTACTGGACGCCGGCCAACGCCGAGAACGCGATAAAGGTGGCAGAGAACACATTCAGACAGCTCAAGCAGATATACCCGAACAAAACGGACGGGGAAATATGGGGAATGATAGGACTGACCCCGATGATTGGAACCAACGACGACAAGAGCGTATTCACGCTAAGCGACGCCCAGCAGCTCGTTGACTGGGCCATCCAGCATAAAATAAGGGCCCTCGCCTTCTGGAGCGTCGACCGCGACCACCCCGGACCTACCGGAGAGGTCTCGCCGCTCCACAGGGGAACCAGCGACCCGGACTGGGCCTACAGCCACGTCTTCGTGCAGTTCATGACGGCGTTCCAGCCCCAGAGCGTCATGCCCCAGGCGGTCGCAGTCCCGATATGATTTCTTCTTTCCTTTCCCTTTTACGGCAGCGGAATTCTCTCGACCTCAATCCGGTCGAAGGTTGGATACTCCTCCACGATGAAGAACCTCACGTCGCCTTCAATCGCTTCTGCCAGCTCAACGGCAACCTCCTCGGGCATCTCAATCCTGCCCTTCTCGCGGTTGATGTAGAGCCACTCCTCCGGAACCTCCGCCTCCTCTACAAGGAACTCGCACAGCTCGTCGAGGTCGTCGTATTCGGCAATCCCAAAGCGGAGCGTCCCGTCCTCCGTCACCTCCATGTAAGGTTTAGCCACGTTCTTCGCCATCCTCCTGAGCCTGTTCCTGAGCTGGACGGCGTCCTTGAGCCTGGCGGTGCAGAGGTGGTAGCTCAGCGAGGTGTTCTCCTCGCCCCATTCGAGGAGCTTAAGGCCGAGCTCAAGGGAGCCCTTTATGGCGGAACTCTCGTCGCTTACCGGCTGGTAGCCCATGTCGAGCATCG
>JAGHBN010000081.1 GCA_021160985.1 Thermococcus sp. | reverse complement strand
TCATAGGCTCGTGCACGAACGGCCGCTATGAGGACCTGAAGATGGCCGCTGAAGTCCTCGAGGGCCAGAAAGTTGCGGAATGGGTCCGGCTCATCGTCATCCCCTGCTCGAGGAGCGTCTATTTCAGGGCCATGAAGGAGGGCATTCTGGAGGTCTTCCACGAGGCCGGTGCGGTTATAGGCCCTCCGACCTGCGGCCCGTGTCTCGGCGGACACATGGGAATCCTTGCGAGCGGCGAGAGGGCTGTTTCGACATCCAACAGGAACTTTGTCGGAAGGATGGGGCACCCGGAGAGCGAGGTCTACCTGGCAAACCCCTACGTGGCGGCGGCATCTGCAGTCCTTGGGAGGATAGCCTCTCCTGAGGAGGTGGTAAAATGAAGGTTCGCGGGAGGGCGTGGAAGTACGGCGACCACGTCGACACGGACGTTATAATCCCGGCGCGCTACCTCAACACGTCCGAGCCGGCCGAACTGGCAAAGCACGTTCTCGAGGACCTCGACCCGGAGTTCAGGTTCAAGATGAGGCCGGGGGACATAATAGTGGCCGGTGAGAACTTCGGCTCCGGGAGCTCGAGGGAGCACGCGCCCCTTGCCATAAAAGCGGCAGGGGTATCCTGCGTGATAGCGAAGAGCTTCGCGCGGATATTCTACCGCAACGCCATCAACATCGGCCTGCCGATACTCGAGGCGCCGGAGGCCGTTGATACCATAGAGGCAGGCGACGATCTCGAGGTGGACTTTTCGACCGGGGAGATAAGGAATCTAACGAAAAATGAGGTTTACTGGGCAAATCCGTTCCCGGACTTCGTGATGGAGATAATAGCTGCAGGGGGTCTTGTGGAGTACACGAAGGGGAGGCTTGCGAAATGAGGATCGCGGTCGTCCCTGGCGACGGTATCGGGAAGGAAGTAGTTGCGGAGGGCCTCAAGGTTCTCCGGAAGGTGGAGGAGTTCTTCAACGTCTCGTTTGATTTCACGGAGTATCCCCTGGGGGCGGAGCACTACCTCAAAACCGGTGAGACGCTGACGGATGAGGTGCTGGAGGAGCTAAAAACGTTTGACGCCATATACTTTGGGGCAATAGGCGATCCGAGGGTCAGGCCAGGCCTCCTGGAGCACGGAATCCTTCTCAGGCTCCGCTTCTCCCTCGACCTCTACGTGAACATCAGGCCGGTCAGGCTTTACCATCCCTGCCTCACCCCCCTGAAGGGGAAGGAAAACATAGACATGGTCTTCATCAGAGAGAACGTCGAAGGCCTCTACGCGGGCTCAGGCGGCTTTCTCAGGAGGGGGACGCCGAATGAGGTGGCGGTTCAGGAGATGATAAACACTCGGTACGGTGTCGAGAGGGCCGTCAGGTTTGCCTTCGAGTATGCAGTCAGAACCGGCCGGAAAAAGGTCACGCTCGTGGATAAAGCCAACGTCCTCACTTACGCCCACGACCTCTGGCAGAGGGTCTTTGCCGAGGTTGCCGAAGAATACCCTGAGGTCGAGACCGACCACTACTACGTGGATGCGATGGCCATGAAGATGGTCCGCTCTCCGGAGATTTTCGACGTTGTCGTGACCCCCAACATGTTTGGCGACATCCTCACGGACCTGGGTGCAGAAATAGTCGGCGGACTTGGTTTGGCCGCCTCTGCCAACGTGAATCCCGAGGGCATTGGGATGTTTGAGCCCGTCCACGGCTCCGCCCCGGACATAGCTGGAAAGGGGGTGGCCAATCCTCTCGCGGCGATCCTGACGGCGTCGCTCATGCTTGAACACCTTGGTCTTGATGAGGCCGCAAAGGCCGTGGAAAGGGCTGTGGAGAAGGTAATAGCGGAGAACAGGGTAACTCCCGACCTCGGCGGGAAGCTGAGCACATCCGAGGTGGGGGATGCGGTTGTTGAGGTCCTTGAGGTGGTGGCATGAGGGTTGAGCTCTACGACACGACCCTTAGGGACGGCTCCCAGATGGAGGGGGTGAGCTTCTCCCTTGAGGACAAGCTCAGGATAACGGAGAAGCTCGACGAGTTCGGAATCCACTACATCGAGGGGGGCTGGCCCGGCTCAAACCCGAAGGACATCGAGTACTTCCGCGCCGTTCAGGATGTGGGTCTCGAAAACGCTAAAATAGCGGCCTTTGGGAGCACGAGACGGCCGAAGCTCAGGCCCGAAGATGATCCCAACCTCAACGCCCTCATCGACTCCGGGGCCGAGATAGCGACTATATTTGGCAAGAGCTGGGATCTGCACGTGGAGGAGGCCCTGAGGACGACCCTCGAAAACAACCTCGAGATGATTGCGGACTCGATTGAGTACCTTCGCGAGCACGGCATGTGCGTTTTCTACGACGCGGAGCACTTCTTCGACGGCCTCAGGGCCAACGAGGAGTACGCACTGGCGACGGTGAGGGCCGCCGAGGGGGCCGGGGCCGAGAGAATCATTTTAGCGGATACCAACGGCGGCTCACTTCCCTCATGGATAAGGCACGGCTTTGAGCTCGTTAAGGAGGTCGTGAAGGCCCCCCTCGGCATACACGCCCACAACGACTCGGAGCTTGCAGTGGCTAACTCGCTAACGGCCTTTGAGTCGGGGGCGGTTCAGATCCAGGGGACGATAAACGGCATAGGGGAGCGGTGCGGCAATGCCAACCTCGTCTCGATAATCCCCGCCCTTGAGCTCAAGTACGGCGTTGAGGTCGTTGGAAGGGAGAGGTTAAGGAAGCTGAGGGAGCTGGCTCACTTTGTTGCAGAGCTCGCCAATATGGAGATACAAAGGAACCAGCCCTACGTTGGAGAAAGCGCCTTCGCCCACAAGGGCGGCGTCCACGTCTCGGCCGTTCTCAAGAACCCTGAAACGTATGAACACATAAACCCGGAGCTCGTCGGCAACAGGAGGAAAGTAGTTGTTTCGGAGCTCTCGGGCAGGAGCAACCTCATCTACAAGGCCCGGGAGCTCGGCGTCGATCTCGATGAAAACGACCCGGCCATCCCCGAGATCGTCAGACTGATAAAGGAGCTTGAGTTCAGGGGGTACCACTTTGAGGCTGCTGAGGCATCTCTCGAGCTCCTGATGGAGAAGGTGCGCGGCAACTACAAGCCCTTCTTCGAGCTGGAACGCGCGAGGGTCATAACCGAGATATTCCCCGGCAGAGAGCCGATTTCGGAGGCAACGGTCCTTCTCAGGGTCGGTGACGAGAGGCTCCACACGGCCGCGGAAGGGAACGGTCCCGTAAACGCACTCGATTTGGCCCTTAGACAGGCATTAACCGAGTTCTATCCAGAGCTGGGGAAGATAGAGCTCGTGGATTACAAAGTCCGCGTCCTCGGGAGCGAGAAGGGCACGGCCGCGAAGGTCCGCGTTCTCATCCAGACCGGGGACGGTACGAGAAGCTGGGGAACCGTTGGGGCCTCGACAAACATAATCGAGGCCAGTTTGAAGGCGATAACCGATAGCATGGAGTACTGGCTTATGAAGGAGTGTGATGGGAATGAGAAGCGATGTCATAAAGCGGGGAGTTGAAAGGGCTCCCCACAGGTCCCTATTCAGGGCAATGGGACTTACGGATGAAGAGCTTGAGAGGCCGCTCATAGGTATAGCTAACTCCTTCAACGAGGTCATCCCGGGGCACATCCACCTCAGGGAGATAACGGAGGCTGTGAAGGCCGGCGTCAGGATGGCTGGGGGCACGCCCCTGGAATTCGGCGTCATGGGGATCTGCGACGGCATAGCGATGAACCACGGGGGCATGAAGTACTCGCTCCCCTCAAGGGAGCTGATAGCGGACACCGTTGAGACGATGGCAAGGTCATATAACTTCGACGGCCTCGTCCTCGTTGCCTCCTGCGACAAGATAATTCCGGGAATGCTCATGGCTATGGCACGCCTCGACACCCCGGCCGTCTTCGTCTCTGGTGGAGCGATGCTTCCAGGCCGTTATAAGGGAAAGTACGTGGACATAAAGACTGTCTTTGAGGCGGTGGGGGCTGTTAAGGCCGGGAAGATGAGCGAGGAGGAGCTTCACCTGCTCGAGGAGCTTGCGAGCCCGGGATGCGGCTCCTGCGCCGGCATGTTCACGGCGAACACCATGAACGCTCTCAGTGAGGCCCTCGGCGTCTCCCTGCCGTGGAACGGAACGGCTCCAGCAGTTTATGCCCACAGGAAGAGGATAGCGAAGAAGACGGGGATGGCGGTCATGGAGCTCGTGAAAAACGACGTCAGACCGAGCGATATACTCATAAAAGAGGCCTTTGAGGATGCGATAGCGGTGGACATGGCCCTGGGGGGATCTACCAACACCGTCCTCCACCTGATGGCGATAGCGAGGGAAGCGGGTGTGAAGCTGAGCCTCGACGACTTCGACAGGATAAGCGAGGTAACGCCGAACCTCGTCAAGCTGAGTCCCTCGGGAGAGCACTACGTCCTCGACCTCTACGAAGCCGGCGGCGTTCTGGGAGTCATGAAACGCCTCTCGGAGCTCGGCCTCATTCACGAGGACCGCATCACCGTTGCCATGAAGAGCGTCGGCGAGCTACTTAAGGACGCCTTTGTGTCGAGGCCGGAGGTGATAAGACCGGTAGACGAGCCTTACTCTCCGAGAGGGGGCCTGATGATACTTCGCGGAACTCTTGCTCCTGAGAGGGCGGTTTTAAAGGTCTCGGCAGTCTCGGGAGTGGAGAGCTTCGAAGGGACGGCGAAGGTCTTCGAGAGCGAGGAGGAGGCCACGAAGGCAATACTCACGGGGAGGATAGAAAAGGGCGACGTCGTCGTGATACGTTATGAAGGACCGAAGGGCGGTCCGGGGATGCGGGAGATGCTGACGCCGACCTCTGCAATAGCGGGCATGGGGCTCGACAGGGATGTGGCCCTCGTCACGGACGGCCGCTTCTCCGGTGCCACGAGGGGACTCTCTATAGGCCACGTTTCGCCGGAGGCCGCTGAAGGGGGCCCAATAGCCCTCGTGGAGGACGGGGACAGAATAAGGATTGATGTTAAAGCAAAGAGGATAGACCTCCTTGTCCCGGATGAGGAGCTTGAGGATAGGAGGAGGAAGTGGAAACCGAAGGAAAAACACCTTACTGGCTATCTGGAGAGGTATGCGAGGCTTGTGGGGTCATCCAGGGATGGTGCCGTCCTCCGCTGATTTTTCCTAATTTTGCGAAAACTACTTAAATCTTTTTGGGTAGCCTAATCAGGTGAGGCCGTTGGACGTAACCAAGAGGGAGGAGGAGTACCTCGAGACAATATACATCCTCCATAAAAACAAGGGCGTGATAAGGGTAAAGGACATAGCGAGGATAATGAACGTCAAGCCCCCGAGCGTCGTCGATGCCCTCAAAAAGCTCGCGGAGAAGGGGCTCATAGAGTACGAAAAGTACGACAGGATTCTGCTTACTGATGAAGGCAGGAAGATAGCCGAGAAGACCTACTCAAAGCACGTTCTCCTTACGCAGTTCTTCGTGGATATACTCGGCATTCCTCCTGAGATAGCGGAGCAGGATGCCTGCCAGTTTGAGCACTACGTCCACGAGATAACGGTTCAGAGAATGAAGGAGTTCGCGAGCTTCATACAGGAGAACTGCTCATACGTTCTCAAGAACTTCCTGAAGGAAAAGTTGGAAGAATGAAAAAAACCTCAAAAGACGCCTGCAAGGTACGCGAAGTATGCCACGAAGACGGCCGTCAGCACATACATCAGCGGGTGTACCTCCTTCCACCGCCCGTTTGCCGCTTTTAGTATCGTATAGCTTATGAAGCCTGCGCCTATTCCGTCTGCTATTGAGTACGTGTAGGGGATCGTGACCAGGACGAGGAAAGCGGGGATTGCCTCAGTGTGGTCCGTGAAGTTTATTTCCTTGAGGGAGCTGAGCATGTAATAGCCGACTATGACGAGGGCCGGCGCCGTTGCGAAGGCCGGAATTGCACCTGCGAGGGGGGCGATGAAAAGACCAACTGCGAGGAAGAGGAACCCCGTGACGAGTGCGGTCATTCCCGTCCTTCCACCTTCTTCGATTCCAGCGGCGCTCTCTATGTAGGTGGTCACTGTTGACGTCCCCAGAACGGCACCGAGGGTCGTTCCTATTGCGTCCGTGAGAAGAACCTTTTCTGCGTCGGGTATCTTTCCGTCCTTGGTCAGGAATCCAGCCTTTGCGCTGAGTCCAGTAACCGTCCCGAGGGTGTCGAAGAAGTCCACCATGAAGAAGGCAAAGATCACACCGATTGCCCCAACGTTGAGGAGTCCCTGGAGATCCATCTTCAGGAATGTGTAGCTGATGTCCGGGGTTGAGAAGAGGTGGTCAGGCCATGGGGCGGCTCCGGTTAGCCATCCAATAATGCTCGTGACGATGATCGAGATGAGCAGCGAACCCTTGATGCGAAGCGAGATGAGGATCATCGCGAGGGCAAGTCCGAAGAAGAACAGGAGCATTGGCTTGGTGGCGAGGGCCGAGGCGTTGAGGCCTGTGAGTTTTAAAGTTCCAATGAGATTTATCTGCCCATCAATAATCAGCTCGGAACCTTCGGGGGCGACTACCTTGGCGGTTAGGAGGCCCACATCGTTGAGACCTATCAGCGTGAGGAAGAGACCTATTCCAGCCCCTACCGCGTACTTCTGGCTTATCGGTATTGCGTGGATTATTGCGCTCCTCACTTTGGTAACGCTGAGGACTATGAATATCAGACCCTCCACGAAGACCGCCGCAAGGGCAACGCGCCAGTCGTAGCCCATACCGATGACGACGCTGTATGCAAAGTAGGCGTTAAGTCCCATTCCCGGGGCGAGGGCGAAGGGCTTCTTTGCGTAGAGGCCCATTAATATAGTTGATATTCCTGCCGCAAGGGCGGTGACGGCTACGAGTGAGTTGAAGGCCTCCTTGCCCATGGCATCACTGAGAATAGCGGGGTTGACAAAGAGGATGTATGCCATGGTCATAAATGTCGTGAGACCGGCCAGCACTTCCGTTTTCATGTCAGTGCCGTGTGCATCAAACTCGAAGTACCTCTCAAACCAGTCCATCGGGACACCTCCATTGATTGACTGGTTTATGCTTATAAGTTAGTTTTATAAGGATTTCTTTAACAGAAAAATGTCAAAAAGCTAGAGGAGCGTGAAGGAGGATATTTCAATACCCACCCGCTTGGGAAAATCGGGTATGGTAAAGGGGAGGTCATTCAGAAGTCTCTCCGCGATAACGGTTTTCCCGCCGAGGTTGAGTTTGAATCTGGCCCTTCCGGGCAGGATTTCATAATCGATTATCTCCGCATCGTCCCCCTCTTTTATCCTGACGCTCTCCGGCCTGAAGAAGAGCTTTATCCTTCCGCTCACCCCAACTTTGAGCCTTAAGCTTCCTAGCTTCACTACCCCGGCATCGGCCTCAACCTCCAGTATGTTGCTCAGGCCCAGAAATCGCGCCACAAACTCCTTTCTTGGGTGGTAGTAGAGCTCCAGCGGCTTTCCGACCTGCTCGACGCGGCCGACGTTCATCACGGCTATCCTGTCGCTTACCGCAATCGCTTCTTCTTGGTCGTGGGTGACGTATATCGTCGTTGTCCCCAGCTCGCGCTGGATTCTCTTTATCTCCCCCCTCAGGCGCTCCCTTATCTTGGCGTCGAGGTTGCTGAGGGGCTCGTCGAGGAGGAGGACGTCCGGTTCAACCACCAAGGCCCTCGCGAGGGCCACGCGCTGCTGCTGTCCGCCGCTCAGCTGTTCGGGAT
>JAGHBN010000114.1 GCA_021160985.1 Thermococcus sp. | reverse complement strand
AGAGGAGGGATGTGGTGTGAGGTTCTGGGGCGCCCTGCTCTCTGCAATGCTCCTGCTCACTATCGGTTCCCTGTGGGTCTACAGCTCTTACGAAAACCATGTGGACTCTGCTGGCCCGTTTTTCCTTCAACTGGGGGGGAGACAGGGAAACGTGACAGGGATGACAGAGATTACTCTGCACACCCCCACAAGCTCCCTCGTCGAGGCTTCCTGCGACGGCAGCGGGGTAGTTGAGGTGTACGACGTTATAACCGGTGAAATGGTGGATAATCACACCGTTTCCGGTCACGATAGGTATCAGTTCGTCCTCCCGCGTGAGGGCGACTACCTCGTAATCAACAACGGAACCTCCAAGCTGACCTGCTCCTTCCGCTTCATCAAGAACTACCCGACTGAGGCTGTCCAGAACTCCCTCTACATAAGCGGCTCCGCCTTTGCGCTCCTCCTGACATTCGTGGTCTGGAGGTGGTCAAAGTGACGGTAATCGAGGCCAACAACCTCAAAAAGATTTTTGGAAGCATCCACGCACTTGATGGGGTCACGGTTAAAATCCCCGAGGGGATGACGCTCATCCTCGGCCCCAACGGCGGCGGAAAGAGCACGTTCCTCAAGCTCGCCACCGGCGTTTACCGCCCGACCTCCGGGGAAATAAAGGTGTTCGGTGAGACCCCCTGGAACAACTGGAAGGTCAAGAGCCGCTTCGGCGTAGCCTACGACCCACCGGCCTTCCCCCAGTTCGTAACGGGAAGGGAGTGGTTGACCCTCTTTGCGGAGAGCAGAGGATACGGGGAAGAAGAAGTGGAGCGAGCCGCGGAGTTCTTTGAAGTGATGCCGTTTATTGACAAGCGCATAAGTGGATACTCCTCAGGAATGCTCAAGAGGCTGAGCCTCGCGCAGGCGTTCGTAGGGAAGCCTGAGCTTATATTCCTCGATGAGCCGCTCGCCAACATAGACTTCGACAGCATGGAGAGAGTCATCGAGATAATCGAGGAGATGAAGGGCAGGACAAACTTCGTTGTGATCAGTCACATCTGGGAGCCGCTTCTCCCAGTGGTGGACTGGGTGGTTGTCATTGGGAACGGGAAGCTCGTTCTGAGCGGGAAAGCAGAGGAAGTTCAGGAAAAAGTCGAGAGGCTCTTCAAACCCAGGATCAGATGTTCAAAGGGGAAAGGGGCTCAGGAGAGCCCCTCCCCCGCTGGGCAGGAGGGTCGGCAAGCTCCAAGCGGAGGTGAACCGCCTGAAGTGGAAGCCCCTGCCAGATGATGTTTCGGGAATCAGATTTATTAAGTTTTTCTCGTCTTTTTAATCGGGATACCATGAAGCTCGTCCACGACCCCATACACGGGCACATCGAGCTCGACGACTTCGCGGTTCGGCTCGTTGACACGCCGGAGTTCCAGAGGCTGAGGAGGATAACCCAGCTAGGCTTAGCTTTCCTCGCCTATCCCTCTGCGAGGCACACACGTTTCGAGCACTCCCTTGGGACGTTTCACCTCGCGAAGGAAATAAGGCGTTACAATCCCGAGCTTGAGGAAGGGGTTATTTACGCGGCCCTGCTCCACGACCTCGGCCACTATCCGTTCAGCCACACCCTTGAAGGCATCTATCCAAAACACGAGGAAAACATGAGATGGCTTATAAGGCACGGAGAGATCGGGGAAGTCCTGGGGGAGCGCTATTCCCGGAGTGAGATGGAGCGGTTTTTGAAGCACCCTGTGGTGAGCGGCGACATAGATGCGGACAGGATGGACTACCTCGTGCGCGATGCCTACTACACGGGGGCCGCCTACGGGATAGTTGACCTTGAACGCCTTATAAGAAACCTCCGCTGGACGGAGGGAAAGCTCGTTCTTCTCGAGAAGGGGATAACCGCCGGGCAGAGCCTCCTCCTCGCGAGGGCAATGATGTACCCGACTGTTTACTTCCACCACACGGCGAGAATAGCCGGTGCCATGCTGGCGAAGGCCGTGGAACTCGAGGGAATCCCGCTCGAGGAGATGCGCCGGATGGACGAGATAGACCTCGTCGCGAGGCTTAGAAGGAGCGAGAGGAGGGAAGTGAGGGAGCTGATTACCGCGGTGGACTCTCGGAGGCTCTACAAGCGCGTCGTCTGGAGCGCCGAACCCCTTGAGGAGGATCTCCTCGACGAGCTTAGACGGGAGCTTGAGGCCGAGTTCGGACATCTCGTCCTCATCGATTACCCGCCAAAACCGAAGTTCGAAGAGAAGAACGCCTTCGTTCTTGTCGGTGGGGAGCTGAAGAGGCTGAGCGACGTCTCTCCCTTGGTCCGCTCGCTCTTCGAGCTGAAGGACACTCACTGGCGCTGGGGGATCTACGCGAGGGCGGACGTGAAGGAGGCCGTCCGTTCTTTTGTTTCCGGGCTCATTGGATGAGGGAAAGTGTTTTTACCGGGGAGCCACATACGGGCATCATAAGCCTCCCGGGTGAGAAGCGGTGGTGAAGTACTATCTTACGGGAAAGATCAAGAAGAAGGAGCGAATCGAAAGGAAGAAGGGCTGGTTTGGCAAAGAGGTTGTGGAAATCCCAGTTTATGATGCAGAGAAAACCAGCAAAAAGGACACGCTTTACGGAGAGGTAAAAGAATTCATCGAAGTTCTAAAAGAGCAGGGGATAAACCCCGATCGGAAAGCCCTCGAAGAAGTATTTGAACAAACACACACTCACGGGATAGAAATAACAAAGAATGGTGAATGGTTAGAGACCGCATATGCACCATCAAGGGAGGACGCCATAAAGTACTCGATACTGTTCCAACTACTCGGACTGCCACTAGCCCACGAGATGGAAGAAGGCAAAGCGAGTCAGGCTGCCAGAAAGAGCTGGAAAATTGTAAATGTAATAATAGGAGACGAGAATACTGAGAAAAAATGGGTGTGGCACCCCGACCTCGAGAAAACAGGGAAAGATTCGAGAGTTCTGCCCCCCTTTGACGAACTGAAAAAGGCAGCGCCGACGATTGCGCTTATACTCGAAACGGAATACGATCACCTTCCAGAAAGCAAAGAAAGAAAATGGATCGCTTTGTAAGGGCCGCTATCGCACTCACAGAGAGGCTAGCAGAGATAAAGGCAAGGGGAGAGAAAGCAACCAAGCACATAAAAGCAGGGAACGTACCCGAATTCGAGGAATTCGTGAAAGCGTTGAAAGCAGTCGCTCCATCGGAGATGATATCCAGGAAGAAAACTACAAAGTCCCACTCTTCCGGTCGTTCTGCTTCGAGGAAGAGTAGCAGAAAAAGTGAAAACAAGAAGACAGCCGTCGAAGCAAGGGAGCTCCTTGGAATGCTGAAGGGCCTTAGATATGCCGCTTACTCCGAAGAGGCCGTGAAGGGGGCCCTGGGAGAACTGGAAGCGAAGGTGAAGGGACTGCTCTCAAATCCGGGAGAAAACCTCGAGATACTCGGCCTCTACCTGACCCTCGAGAGGTTCCTAAAGGACGGGGACTTTGAGCGCGCCGAGAAGTTCCTCGAAGCCCTTGCCAGATGACTTTCGTCTTCTGCCAAAACCCTTAAGTAGTTTGGGTACATTTCCCTCTGGCCCTTTCTCGATTGGGAAAAGCTTTATAACCGGACTTTTTAAGTTAAGGCGACAAGCTCATCAGGTTAGAAGGTGGTGTAAATGGGAAGAAGGGAAGAGATGATTGCGAAGATTAAGGAGCTCATGAACCAGCCCGAGAGGATCAGGAACATGGGTATTGCCGCTCATATTGACCACGGTAAGACGACGCTGAGCGACAACCTGCTCGCCGGAGCGGGAATGATTAGCGAAGAGCTCGCCGGAAAGCAGCTCGTCCTCGATTTCGACGAGCAGGAGCAGGCGAGGGGAATCACCATCAACGCGGCCAACGTTTCGATGGTCCACAACTACGAGGGCAACGACTACCTCATCAACCTCATCGACACCCCGGGTCACGTCGACTTCGGTGGTGACGTTACGAGGGCAATGCGTGCCATTGACGGTGCGATTATAGTCGTCGACGCCGTTGAGGGAGTTATGCCCCAGACCGAGACCGTTCTCAGACAGGCCCTGAGGGAGTACGTCAAGCCGGTTCTCTTCATCAACAAGGTTGACAGGCTCATAAAGGAGCTCAAGCTCGGCCCGAACGACATCCTCCAGAGGTTCGCCAAGATCATTACCGACGTCAACAGGCTCATCAAGCGCTACGCCCCTGATGAGTTCAAGAACCAGTGGCTCGTCAAGGTCGAGGACGGTAGCGTTGCCTTCGGTAGCGCTTACTACAACTGGGCCCTCAGCGTCCCCTACATGAAGAAGACCGGCGTCTCCTTCAAGGACATCGTCGAGCTCACCAACGCTGGAGATTTGAAAACCCTCAGGAAGAAGGCCCCGCTCCACGTCGTGGTTCTCGATATGGTCGTCAGGCACCTCCCGAACCCGCTCGAGGCCCAGAAGTACAGGATCCCGCACCTCTGGAGGGGCGACGTTAACAGCGAGGTCGGTCAGGCCATGCTCCGCTGTGATCCTAAGGGCAAGATGGTCATGGTCGTCACCAAGATAATCCTCGACAAGCACGCCGGTGAGGTCGCCACCGGCCGTGTCTGGAGCGGTACCGTGAAGACCGGCCAGGAGGTCTACCTCATCAGCGCGAAGAGGAAGGCCAGAATCCAGCAGGTCGGTATCTACATGGGTCCCGAGAGGGTTAACATGGAGGCCGTTCCCGCCGGTAACATCGTCGCCGTAACCGGTCTGAGGGACGCTATGGCCGGTGAGACCGTCGCCCAGGAGGAGATCGAGCCGTTTGAGGCCCTCCACTACACCAGCGAGCCGGTCGTTACCGTCGCTATCGAGGCCAAGAACGTCAAGGACCTTCCGAAGCTCATAGAGGCCCTCAGACAGCTCGCCAAGGAGGATCCGACGCTCCACGTCAAGATCGACGAGGAGACCGGCCAGCACCTCCTCAGCGGCATGGGTGAGCTCCACCTTGAGGTCAAGCTCGTCAAGCTCAAGGAAGACTGGAAGCTCGACGTCGACGTCAGTCCGCCGATCGTCGTCTACCGCGAGAGCGTCACCAAGCAGAGCCCGATAGTCGAAGGAAAGTCTCCGAACAAGCACAACAGGTTCTACATCACCGTCGAGCCGATGCCGGACGAGATATACGAGGCCATCCGCGAGGGCTTCATCCCAGAGGGCAGGCCGAAGAATCCGAAGGAGGTCGCCAAGAAGCTCACCGAGCTCGGCATGGACTACGAGGTCGCCAAAGGCATCGTTGATATTTACAACGGCAACATGTTCTTCGACAACACCAAGGGTATCCAGTACCTCAACGAGGTCATGGACCTCCTCGTCGACGGATTCCACCAGGCCATGGACGAGGGCCCGCTCGCCAGGGAGCCCGTCATGAAGGTCATCGTCAGGCTCCACGATGCCAAGATCCACGAGGACAACGTCCACCGCGGTCCGGCCCAGATCTACCCGGCCATCAGGGGTGCAATCCAGTGTGCAATCATGAAGGCGGGTCCGGTTCTCTACGAGCCCTACCAGAAGGTCATCATCAACGTGCCCTACGAGTACATGGGTGCCGTCAGCAGGGAGATCAACCAGAGGCGCGGCCAGCTCATCGACATGAGGCAGGAGGGCGAGGTCATGATCATCATCGCGGAGGCCCCGGTCGCCGAGATGTTCGGATTCGCCGGAGCCATCCGTGGTGCCACCAGCGGAAGGGCCCTCTGGAGCACCGAGCACGCCGGCTTCAAGCGCGTTCCGGGAGAGCTCGCCACGAACATCATCAGGCAGATACGCCAGAGGAAGGGTCTTGACCCGAACCCGCCGAAGGAGCAGGACGTCTGCCCACAGCAGTGAGGGCTTTCCGCCCTCTGGATTCTTCTATTCTTCCGTCTTCGCCCTTTTGGCCATCAGGTGCCCTTCTCGTGCCCATGCAAGCTGTGGACTATGCTCGCATTTGTGCTCGATCAACAGTCTCAAACAGTAATCCCGCTTGTTCGTGGGTCTGGGAGGCTGGGGAAACGCTGTGGACTAATTGCCAATAGCGGTAAGGGGAAAGAGGAGCTGAGGGGCGAGGGATTTTTGGTCGGGATTTGGAGGATTTCGAAAGGCTTATCTCCCATGAAAGTGAAGTTTAAGGGGTGGTGAGGTTGTCGCTTCTGCCGTTGGTAGAGATGTTCATCTTCGGAGGGAAGAAGAAAGAGGAGAAAAAGATAGATGAGGAAACGGAAAGACTCAGAAGAGCCGTACAAGTTGGGGTAATGCGGCACGGAAAAGGGTTGTACAGGATACTTGCGCGCGCAGATCCGGACGGCGACGAAAATCGTGTAAAAAATACTGAAGCATAACCCCGCAGTCGAAGTACCGGACGTAACGAGAAAGACAAAGTACAGAAAAAGATACGTTGACTACGATACTCCCATAGAGCAAAAGATTCTTGCTACACATTATCCAATAATCCACGCGTTCCTGGCACTTGCACTGGCCCATCACACAGGCGTGCATAATGAGACTCCGGGGTGGGCAGTAGAAAAAATTATGAGTGCGCTGTACGCAGAGGAGAAGGACTACAACGCAATGAAGAAAGAGTATAAGGACATAGCAAGGGCAATCGCGTACCAAGCAAAAAAGCATGACCTAACTACCGACGAAGAAAAAACTAGAGAAGTTATGGAGCAAGCATTACTCAAAACGTTCAAAATCATGGATAAGCTACTCCCGGAGGTAACAGAAGAGCGATTAAAAATTGTGGGGAGAGCCCTCCACAAAGAGACCGACGGCCCATTCATTGTTCTCCGGAACGCAGGCATCGAGGTAGAGCCAGAACTGGAAGAGTTCAGGCAGTTCCTGGCGGAGATCAGCGGGAAGCGGGTGGAACCACAAAAATCAACCGCACCGGTTGTGAAGGAAGTTAATATTTCCACCGCTCTTTCTCAGGCAAAGCTCGAACTCCTCTCAATTCTCAACGGTCTCGAGT
>JAGHBN010000032.1 GCA_021160985.1 Thermococcus sp. | reverse complement strand
GAGAAGGTTAAGGACTCGGTTCTCAAGCTCACCGAGACTGCCCTTGCTCAGGCCCTGGAGAAGTTCCACAGGAGAATGATAATAATTGAGGGAGACACCCTAAAGAAGGCAGAACTGGCCGGAATCCTTGCTGGAGCCTCGGCCAGGGTCCTGGGCAGCGTCATAGACGAGCTGAAGAAGAAGCGCCTCCGCGACGAGGGGGAGGACAAAATAGAGGTTCTCTACGCGACAGATGCCCTCGGAGAGGAGACGTTTGGTAGAAAACGCTACGAAGCGTTCAGGAAACACTTTGACGTTCTGGCCGGTTCAGATGTTAACGTTAAGGCCGTAACCTTTAAGCACACCCGCGACATCCTCGGAAGGACGTACGACCTGCTCGTTCTGGATATGAGCTATGACTACTCCCCCAACGACCTCGGCAGGATCATCGAGACCGTCCGCGGCGGGGGGCTGATATTCATACTCGCTCACCCATTCGAGAAGTGGAAGAACATGTGGACCGGCTTCCACAAGAGCCTCGTCACGCCGCCCTACACGATAGACGACGTTAAAAAGCGCTTCAACAGGCGTCTAATCCGGAAGTTCACGGAGCACGATGGCATCTACATAATCACCGAGAACGGAAAGGCCAGGAAAAAGCCGAAGAGACACAAGAGCCAGGCCAGGGTAAAGGGCAGAAAGGGGGTGCCGGTTCCCGAGGAGACCCTCTTCCCGAGGGAGCTCTACGAGATGGCCTTAACCGAGGGCCAGGTTGAGGTCTTGAAGGCCTTCGAGGAGCTCGTTGATGGCGGAATGCTCGTTCTGACTGCAGACAGGGGAAGGGGCAAGAGCGTTTCCGTTGGAATAGGCGCAATAGGCCTGGCCTTGGCTCTAAAGAAGAGGACGAGAATCGTTGTTACAGCTCCAGAGCTTGAGAACGTCCAGGCTCTCTTCCGCTTCGCCAAGAGGGCCCTTGAAAAGCTTGGCTTTAAGCCCCACGTCGTTGAGGAGAGGGGCCTGATAAAGGAGCTCTACGCGAGGAAAATCGGCCTCCGCTATTACCCACCGGCCGAGGGCCACAAGAAGAGCGCCGACCTCTACATTCTCGACGAGGCCGCGGGAATTCACGTGCCGATACTCCACAAGTACCTGAACAGGGAGAGGGTCGTTTACTCCTCAACAATCCACGGCTACGAGGGAGCGGGAAGGGGCTTCTCGGTCAAGTTCCTCAAGAGGGCGAGAGAGAAGAGGGAGTTTAAGGAGCTCCACATGGATGAGCCAATCCGCTACGCTGAAAACGACCCGATTGAGCGGTGGCTCTTTGACGTCCTGCTCCTTGATGCTGAACCAGTGGAGCTCACAGAGGAGGACTTCGAGCTGATCAAGAAGAAGGAAGTCTGCCTTGAGGAGCCAGACCTCGACGACTGGTTCGAAAACGACAGGGAAGACCTCAGGCACTTCGTTGGAATCTACATCCTCGCCCACTACCGCAACAGGCCAAGCGACGTTGCCCTGCTGGCCGATGCGCCCCACCACGAGGCCCGCGTGCTCAGGCTGAAAAACGGCAAGATTGTTACGGCAGTCCAGATAGCCAAAGAGGGCGGAATTCCCAAGAACGTCATCGAGAAAATGGCCAAGGGCTACAAGCCGAGGGGCAACATAATCCCCGATATGATGGTCAAGCACCACTACCTGAAGGAGTTCGCCAAGCTGAAGGGCTACCGCATAGTCAGAATCGCGACGCACCCGGACGCTATGGACATGGGGCTCGGAAGCAAGGCCCTTGAGCTCCTTGAGAAGGAAGCGAGGGAGAAGGGCCTCGACTGGATAGGCTCCGGCTTCGGTGCGAGCGAAGAGCTCGTCCGCTTCTGGGTCAGGAACGGCTTTGCGGTGGTACACCTCAGCCCTGCCCGAAACCCGGTCAGCGGCGAGTACACTGCAATAGTCCTCAAGCCGATAAGCGAGAGAGCGAGGAAGCTCATCAAGAAGGCCAACGACGAGTTCAGGATAAGGTTCACGGAGTGGCTCGGGGACACCCACAGGGAGCTCGAGCCCGAGATAGCGCGCTGGCTCTTTGAGACACCTTTCGGCGAGGCCGTTGAATACCCTGTTCACCTCACGGACATCCAGAAGAAGAGGCTGGATGCGTTCACGGGCAAGGTTCTCACCTACGACACGGTCGTTGATGCCGTCAAGCCCATCGTCAAGCTCTACTTCCTCGACGGCTGGATGAAGCCCTACCTCGATGAGAGGCAGATAGGGCTCCTTATCTACCGCGTCCTTCAAGCTCATAGCTGGGAGGAGACGGCGAAGCTCATAGACAGGACAGAGACCTTTACCATGATAGAGGTAAGGGACATCATAAGGGGCCGCTGGTACTACTACAAGAGGCTCCTCTGAGCTTCCCTTTTCTCCAGTGTTTTCAGCAGGATGTAATCAATGGTGCCGATGAGGAGGTATATGGGGGTCAGGTACAGGATAAACTGGAAGAGCCCCTCTGGACTGAGGGAGAACCACGTTACTATGAAGGCTGCGGTAGCGGTGTCGAGGAACACCAGGCCGATGTAAGCTCCGAGGGCATGCTTTTTGAGCTTCCCCAGTGTGCGGTTCAGGAGTAAGGCTGCGCTGGTTCCTGCAACTGCCCCAGTAATGCCATTATCGTCGAAGTTCTCCCCGAAGAGCGCGGCAATGATAACTATGGCCGCGAGGGCGGTGGCTATCCCGAGGGCCATGCCCCCAATCTTTCCCTTGAGTGGGGCCTTTCCAGGATTGGACTTCATTGTCATGCCTCACCCGTGTACCTTTCACACCACGTGGGTTTTATAGTTCGCCCTTTTAAATTTTCACGGATAGGGAATCAACCTTTTTAAGGAGTAGGCCGTAGTTATGGAGGATATTGTATGATTCCAACGGTGACTCCTATGCCAGGAGGTAACTGGGAGAAGATAATATCGATGACTAAGGACGGAGTGAAGAGTATCGGTATGATGAGGCGGAAGATAAGTAGGGGAAAGAGGATTGCACTGCTCATTGACGGCCCCAACATTCTCAGGAAGGAGCTTGGGGTCAAGCTGGAGGACATAGTTGAGGCGCTGGAGGGGCTGGGAGACCTCAGGGTTGCAAAGGTCATACTCAATCAGTATGCTCCCCAGGGGCTCATAGAGGCTATTGCCAACCAGGGGTTTGAAGCTCTGGTGGTTTCGGGCGAGACGGGCGTGAAGCTCGCTGTGGAGGCGATGAGGGAGATATACAACCCCAACATCGATGCGATAGCAATCGCCACTAGAAACGCGGAGTTCCTGCCGGTTGTACTTAAGGCGAAGGAAAAGGGCAAGGAAACCATCGTGGTGGGGGTCGAGCCCGGGTTTTCGGTCGCCCTCAAGCACGCGGCGGATTACACGGTAGTACTCAGTTCAGAGGGGGATGAAGGATGAAAGAAACCCTGTTCAAGGTGTTTAGGAGGGGAGAAAAGGGAGTTGGGGAGTCTCGGCCTATTAAGGGCAAGAGTATAGGGCTCATAATAGACGGCCCAAATATTCTCCGCAAGGAGTTCGGGATAAAGCTTGAGGACATAGTTGAGGCCCTTGAGAGGATTGGAAAAATTCGGGTGGCCAAGGTTGTTCTTAACCAGTACGCTCCTCAGGGGCTGATAGAGGCTGTCGTCAACCAGGGACTCGAGCCCATCATCGTGGCGGGAGATACGGACGTGAGGATAGCCATAGAAGCGATGGAGCTCATTTACAACTCGGACGTCGATGTGATAGCCCTGGCGACGCGCGATGCCGATTTTCTCCCGATCATAAACGAGGCTAAGAGAAAGGGTAAGGAGACCATTGTGATTGGGACGGATCCTGGCTTCTCCGTTGCGCTCCAGAACTCCGCTGATTACGTTATCAAAATGGAGAGAAAGGAGAATTCTCAGTGATATTTTTATTCCGCTTCCCATATCTGTCCCTAAACTTTTTTAAAGCCGCTATTACCAACTTATTCATGAAGACAACCTGTTAATGGGGGTGAGAGTTTGAGGAGGATTGGACTTTTCTTCGTCCTGCTGGTCGCGTTCTCACTGGCTGCATTCCCCAGACCGGTAGCGGCCCAGGAAACCCTGACAGTTTACTCCTACGACAGCATAGAGCCGTGGATGAAGCAGATAATTCCTATATTTGAAAAAGAGCACGGCGTGAAGGTCAATCTCATCCTGCTGGGGGATGCCGGGCAGGTGCTGAACAGGCTCATCCTCGAGAAAAACAACCCGCAGGCGGACGTGGTTGTTGGTATTGACAACAGCTACCTTCAGAAGGCAATTCAGGAGGATCTTCTAGAGCCCTACAAGCCCCCCAACGCCCAGTACATCCCCGAATGGATAATCAACAACTTCGATCCGGAATTCCACCTCACCCCATACGACTACGGGGCGATTGCGATAGTGTACAAGAAGGATGAGGTTCAGAACCCTCCGAGGACATTCGAAGACCTGCTGAAACCGGAGTGGAGGGGGAAGCTCATAATCGAGGATCCGCGCACGAGCTCCACGGGTATGGCGTTTCTCCTCTGGACCATCGGGGCCTACGGCGACAGGTGGCCGTACTTCTGGGCCAAGCTCCGCGACAACGACGTCATAGTTGTAAAGGGCTGGACAGCAGGCTGGGAGATGTGGGACAACGGACAGGCACCCCTTTTCCTGAGCTATGCGACGGACCCGGCTTACTCTGCCTGCAACTACAACGACACCGGGATTGGGGCGGTGTTCCTCAACGACACTTCTTACGTGCAGATTGAGGGTGCCGGAATCGTCAAGGGTGCCAAACACGCCGAGCTCGCAAAGAAGTTTATAGACTTCCTGATAAGCAAGGAAGCCCAGGAGAAGCTCCCGCTCAATCAGTGGATGTTCCCCGTTAATGAGGAGGTTCAGCTGCCAGAGTGCTTCAACTATGCCTTGAAGCCCCAAAACCCGGTAAAGCTCAGCCCTGAGGAGATAGCTAAGAACACGGACAAGTGGATCAAGGAGTGGACTGCCATAATGGTCGAAGGCAAGAGCCCCGGGGAAATATCGCCGACGGAAACCGCTTCAGCGAGCGCTTCTGAGAACGAGTCGGGCGGTATCTGCGGGCCGGCATTTATCGTGGCCCTCGCGGTGCTCCCGCTCCTGCGCAGGAGGAAGTGAGGGTTTCTCTTTTCTTTTTGTTCTGTTCCCTCCACTATCTCGGAAGAAGGTTGGTCTCTGAAGAGGCTGGCAAAGAACCTTCTCAAAATCTAAAGTCGTGCTTTAGTTGTCATGCAAACAGTATTTATTGGTTAGATAGACCCAGCGTTGGTATTCAGGTTGAGGGAGAACATTGTTGTTGCGGTGAGCGAGTTCCATTAACCGTTCGTAGTCCTCGGCGTCTCTGTACTCTTCTTTAACTCCTGCAAACTCTCTTCCATCGCTCACGAATATTATATGGGGGGTGGATTTTAGCTCACCGACTCCGATGTAGGTATCTGGAATGTATGTTATTATCGTTGGCCGAGTAGCTTCAATGAAGCAGTATCCAGCGCCCCCATACTGGAAGTTTGCATACTGGAGGGGGCATTTGACCGCAACTGCCATGTGGTTTTCTGCTTTGTACTCCAGCAATACTGCCCCATAACCCAACTTTTTCAGCAGATATGCTAAGAGGAAGGATTTCTCTGCGCAAGCACCTTTGTTGTAGTAAAGAACTTCGTAGGGAGATTTCATATAGGTTGTGCTTGAGCTGTAGGTGCTCCAGTCGTAGGGAATCAGCTGAACTAGGCTCACAGCGATTCTCAGCTGATCGTCTGGATTATCGGTTATGCTCTGTATTCTCTCGACAAGGGGGGTGAGGTACTCATCCTGAATCCTGTTGCCAATGAGACGTTCCACCATTATGTCCCAGTATTCGTCTTGTTGATTGGAATAAACTGTGCGGGGGACGTTTTTCATATACTCAAGAACGCCGCCATATAGAGTGAGGGATATTTCTCCCTTCCGCCCCCTCAGGCAGTATGGAAACGTCCCGGTGATTGGAGAAGTGGCGTAACTATACTCGGCGCCGTGCTCATCATCGATTAAACTGGACTTGGCACCATCAATTAAACTGCGCCCCTCTGAAACCGCATCCTCTATAATCTGCGTGGGAGTTCCAGTAAAGGCCCAACTGGCTCCTACAGCAAGTACGAGAAGTAAAACCACCCACCCAGCCAGGGTTTTTGTGGTGCTCTTTTTCTTGGTGGAAGGTTTTTTGATGCGCTTTTCGGGAACTCGCTGTTTAGGGGTCGTTTTTCTTGTTTTTGTCGGTAATGGTTTATTTTTCTCTTTTTTCCTTGGCGGCATTCTCTTGATATTTGTTTCTCTTTGTGGGGAAGTTATGGTGTGTGGTGGGATTGGTCTTGTTTTGGACTCTCTGGATGCACTCGCTTCCTTAGCTTTTTCTTTTAGATAACGGTCCCTTTCGCGTATCTCTGCGGCTCTGTTCTTGACTTTTTCTGCCTTCTGGGACACGTATTCACTCAGGCCTAGATAATCTCCCATTGATTCGGCGAGCCTCCACAATCCGTGCAGAGCCTCTCTCTTATTTGGGTCTTCTGAGAGCTTTGCTTCGCTCTCGACCAAGATCTCAAAGAACTCATCCAGAATCTTTTTTCCGTTTTCGGGAAAATCTCGCTTGTACTCGTACCACAGATTATCCCGCCACTCCTCAAGCCTGCTCGCAAGCCTATCAGAAACCGAATGGTCGCTCCACTTGAGGCCGGTGTATCCATCCCTCCCATAAACCACGGGTTGAGAAGAGCGCAATGAAACGACAATCCAATTCAAGTCAGGGTTAACAACACGGGTTATGAAATAATGTATGTCCCTCTTTTCGGTGGGCATACATGTACCCCCTGCAAGTTACATTGAGAAATTTCCATACTGGGGTATAAGGGCCTTTCGCCACCTTTCATGGAGTCCTTATAAAAGGTGGTGGCAATTACAAATATCTCAATCCCAAAAATCATTATTTCAAGAATGGCGGGCCCGGCGGGATTCGAACCCGCGACCTCCGGCTTAGAAGGCCGGCGCCCTATCCTGCTAGGCTACGGGCCCTCGGGTTAGTGGTCTTGGGAGAGTTTTATAAAAGTTGTGGTGGGAGCAGGCTCATGGATACAGCCTGCTCGGTGTCCTCGGGAAGAGCGTGGCCCAGCGGACGTGGTCGAGCTTGAGAACCCACGCGACGAGGCGCTCAAGGCCGAGACCGAAGCCGCTGTGCGGAACTGAGCCGTACTTCCTCAGGTCGAGATACCACTCGTAGTCCTTGGGATCCATGCCCTCCTCAAGGATTCTCTGGACAAGCTTGTTGTAGTCGTCCTCACGCTGGGAGCCGCCGATTATCTCGCCGTACCCCTCCGGCGCGAGCATATCTGCGGCGAGCACCTTTCTCGGGTCTTCGGGGTCTTCCTTCATGTAGAAGGCCTTGATGTGCTTGGGGTAGCCATAGACGAAGAACGGACTCTCGAACTCCTCTGTAAGGACGCGCTCCTCGTCGGCACCCATGTCCTCGCCCCACTCTATCTGAACTCCCTTGCTCTGGAGTATGTTTATCGCTTCATCGTAGCTTATCCTCGGAAACGGCGGAACGGCGTTCTTGAGTGTGGTGAAGTCCTTCCTGAAGGTCTCAATCTCGCTCCTCCTGAGTTCGAGAGCACGCTGAACCATGTAGCTCACAAGCTCCTCCTCGACCTTCAGGATGTCCCAGAGG
>JAGHBN010000104.1 GCA_021160985.1 Thermococcus sp. | reverse complement strand
GCTTCCCTTATTATCTCCCTCGCTATCCTCTCCTCCAGCTTCCTGGCATCTTCGAAGGTCTTCTGAACCTGCTCGTTGATTTTGAGCCACTGGGCCATCTCGCGGATTAACCGGGCTGGAACGCCCCTCGTCCCTATCCCCTTCTCAGCCAGGCGGAGAATCTGCTTGTCGGTCAGCCCGCGCCTGTACTTTGGAGCCGGTTTGGTGAAGGTGTCCCTCTTTTCTTTCAGGTTCTCCCCGATTACGCGGAGTTCCCTCAGCTCGCCGTAGAGCTCGTGCTGGGTTATGAGGTAGGCTAAAGTCGTCTCGTGGAGAGCTTTTGAGACCCTGCTCGGGTGTCCGACGCGGACAACTTTAACGCCCGAATCAACAAGCCTCTCCACAAGGTTGTCCACCGCCACGTTGCTCTCCGCCGTTGCCAGAACCCTGTTGTCCCTCTCCACCTCCTGCCGTATCAGCTCGACGAGCGTTCTCGTCTTTCCCGTCCCAAAGGGCCCATGGATAAGGAAGAAATCATGACTCCCAAGGGCTTTGGCGACCGCCCTCCTCTGGCTCGCGTTCAGGTTTTTATCAAAGGGCTCGAACTCAACCGGCTTGTTCTCCTCCGGCTCCCTCAGACCGAGGTAGAGCTCCAGAGCCTTTCTCCCGCTCTCGCGGATGTTGTTGAGGTTCTCAAGCCAGCGCTTGAATGTTATATCGTTGGCGTAGAGGTCGAGCCTCACACCCTTAAGCGCCCAGTCCGGGACGGTTTCAAGGGCGACCGTTATGAACCGCTTCCCCTTCTCGACGACGGTTCCAACCAGGTCGCTCTTCAGCGGGTCTCTCTTGCTGATTACGACCAAATCGCCGACGCTTATCTCCGTCTTGATTTCCCTTTCGCGGCCGTATTTGACGAGGAAGTAGCCGAGCTCCTCGCCGATTACCTTTCCGTTGAGGCCGAGAACGGCCCTTCCAACTTTCTCCCTCTCACGACCGCTGAGCCGTCTCATCTCGGCGCGCATCACCTCTATCTCGGCCTTGCGTTCCATCTCGATGAGAATCTTTAGTTTAGCTATGAACTTCGAAAGCTTCTCGTTTTCGTTCATTTTTCTTCCCGAAGGGCGAAGAGAAGAGCCGTTTAAAAGATTGAGGGTGGTCAGCCCATGCGAGTTTCCTCACCGCTCGGACGAAACTTCCCTCATCATCCCAAGAAGAGTGGGGAAGAGGGGTTAAAAAGCTAATCTGTATTTAACTCAAGGAAATTATATCGACAGATATAACTGGTTGGAAAAGTTTATATACTATTATCCAAAGTGTCCAATGATAAGTTGTTAGGTGATTTACATGGCGACTTGGGGATTGTGGTATTATAAGTGGAACGGGTCTGGATACGAGGTCCTAAGCGATTGGACCGACCAGAAGTTTGATTACATTATCGTTACCGATGGGGGAGAAGGAGGAACTGAAGGGAAAACCACCAAGTATTCAGGACCAGGATACACCAATGGATACAACGATGCGGGAGAGTTGATAGAGAAGATAGAAAACCAGTGGTTAAGTGGCAGAAACTACATTGTGGAGATACCCTATTTCTACGTTCCTCCTAGTGGAGGCAAAAAAGCTCGTCCTCAGAATTACTGGCTTGGTTGGATTGATGGCGCTGCCGCTTGGGGTAGTTCGAGACTCAAGGGATTTTACTGGTCACTGGAAAACATCAGGTATATTCAAGCGGGAGAGCTGAGCAGATACACGATAGAGGCCATATGGGGCAGAATAATGGAGAACAGAAGAGAGTATGGACAGAATTACCAGTTTATCTGGATACCAAGCTTGAGAAGTTTATTTGTGAGTAGACGTTTTTCATCGGAGCAGGATGTTTTAGAGGCAGTAGCTTATGAAACAGACGTTCCCAACATAGCGAACTACTTCAACAAGGTTTTCATTCAGCCTGGATATTACTTTGCAAATAAAAAGATACCCAATAGAGAAAACGAGACTAAAAAGATACTTCTAGAGCATGGCATAGTATACACCTATAATCTTTTAGTGAACATTCTGAGGAGCATACACAAATTCATGCCCTCAAATGTCTCCATTGAGATGGAAGTAGATGGGGATTTAAATTATCAAGCCAATTGGGAGTACGCCTGCGACTATGTAAAAGCCCAAAGAGATGCTCTAGGATACTTATGGTCCGACAGGGCATATTATTTTGACACTGAGGAGATTACTGTTGATTAACTGTTGATTACATGAGAACACACTGTCCAGGATGGTGAGGTAATGAAGAAGTATATTTTTATGTTAATTCTCCTGTTTTCTCCCTACGTCCTAGCCAGCGGGCCAGAGGTTACTGGGATAATCCACTATCACGATGGTTTTCTTGTCCTGACTCATAACTCAAACAACACCACCCGGCTCTGGTTTTTTGAACCTGGAAAAGGCTTCAAACTATTAAATGCAACTTTTCCAAACTTAACTTTCATACACTCCAACGGGAACAGCGTGCTACTTTACCGAAACCTCTCAAAGGGACCATGCCTCCAAGATTTCGGGCTTTACACCCACGACGGGAAGCTTCATTTCTTGGGGAATTACTCGGAGACAGACAACTGGGGAGTGAGTAGTCGGATTTACTGGAACGGAAAATTCTACCTGTTTCTTGAGGCCGATTGGTCAACCCAGAGGGGAGACTACTACAACTGGTACGCCATAGTGGGTGACAAGATTTACAAGGTCTTTCCTCCAAGTAGTGACAGCTCGCTCTATTTCTTGGGGGTATGGGAGCTACCGGGTGGTTACTTCGTTGAGGGGGAAGACCCGATGAGCTATCAGGATCAGCTCTTTCTCACTGCTCTCAACGGTTCCCGTATTGTCTTCAGGAATTTAACCCCTGCGAACCTATCGGTAGGGAGTTTATGCTTCAACGGCACTCATTTCGCTGCATTGGACACCAACTGGTTTAAGGTGATCTTCTATAACGCCTCTATCTGGGAGTACTATCTCCAGCTTATATCCTCAAACGGGAACTATCAGCTCATCCACGTTGATTCCTTTGCTAAAGAGAAGGGGGAGCACGTTTACCTTGATCTCCTCGGGTATACGGAGGGGGGTTGGGTAATCAGGAAGTACAAACACTGGTGCAACAGAACGGGTAATTACTCAGTTAAATGCCATGAAAGGACTTTGGCCTATTTCCTCGTATCCCAGGAGGGCGTTAAAAAGCTTGATAACACATCAAATCTGACTGCGTCTTGCATACGAAGCAAGCCTCAACCGGTTTTCGGAGGAGAAGTTCCAATTGAGCACCGTTTGGTCTTGAAAGGCGAAAACGTCACTATTAGTGGCACCCTGTTGCTCTACGGGGGAAAGAGCTTCAACCTTCCCTTTAACGTTACCCTTGCTGATTGCGGCAACGGTTGCCTGCTTTCTAACGGGAAAGAACTTGCTTATTTTGACGGGTATAGGGTTGAACTCGTTAAATTCCCGTTGAATCTGAATCAAACAGTGATTCGCTGGCCAACTATACTCGGGATAACATTCACACTGCTCCTCATCAGATGGTTAATAAAAGCGAGAAGAAGATAGAACAACAAGCGAAGAGAAGGGTGTTAAAAAGCTAAGCCCCCTCCGTTTCTATGACGGACACTATGTCCCTGTGGAAGGACTTGATAGCCCTAATGTGCCTTTCTTCCACGCGGCCACAGCAGGCGACGCGCTCGTAGAAGCTCTGGAGCTCGTCGAGGAGCCACTCGAGCTGTCTCTTGGAGCCTTCGCTGAAGCCGTTGCCCAAAAGTTTGCCCCTCAGAAACGGCATGACCTCCGAAGGCCTG
>JAGHBN010000191.1 GCA_021160985.1 Thermococcus sp. | reverse complement strand
TGCCAGGGTTATGACGCGCCATTTAACGAAGAAGATGTAGATGAGCATGTAGCCCAGCCAGAAGATGGGCATCGAGACGCCGGTTAGGGCGAATATCCTAACTATAGTATCGAGCCACGTGTTCCGCTTAAGGGCGGCCAGCATACCCAGGGGAAGGCCTATTATCAGGATGAAAAAGAACGCCACCAGCGTCAGCTCAAAGGTTACCGGAAATCTCTTTCCAATATCATCAAACACATAATTTGAGGTTCTCGGGTCAACAATCTTGTTCCTGGCGAGCCCACTGATTAAAAACCAGTACTGTTCGTACCAGGGGTCGTCCATATGGTACTGCTCCCGTATCTTCTGAATGGCCTCCTGAGTTGCCTTTTCTCCACCCGCCCATGCCCTTGCCGGGTCGGCGGGGATAACGTAGGCTATAAGGAACACGATAAGCGTGACTCCGATGATTGTAGGTATAAACGTCAGGAGCCTTCTAACGAGGAACTTCTTCAGGTTGGCCAACTTCACTCACCTCCCTGCTGTCCTTGCCCTTGAAAACAAATGGAAAGAAAAGAAATGCATCATCCGGAGACGTTGACTTCGAGGCTCTTGAACTCGGTGGCACCGTAGAGGAACGGGCCAACCCAGTTGTCGGAGTCAAGGTAGTCCGGAACCCATCCGACAACGTAGACGTGGTAGTCGCCGTGCTCTGTCTTGCTGAGGTAGGTCGGCCAGTTGTAGCTGTTCACTGTGACCTGGAAGCCGAGCTGACTCCAGACGTTCTGTATGAGGGTCATAATCTTCTCACGCTGGGGGTTACCCTCGTTGTAGATGAGCTCGATGGAGTACTTGCTCGGGTCAACTCCTGCCTCCTGGAGGAGCTGCTTGGCCTTGTTGACGTCGTAGGTGTACTTAATGATGCCCTCCTCCATGTATCCCGGCCACGGCTTGGGTATCGGGCCGTAGTTGGGCTCCAGGAGTCCCTGGTAGACGATCTGCCTTATCTGGTCGTACGGGATGGCGTAGGCAAGGGCCTCTCTGACCTTCGGGTTGTTGAAGGGCTCCTTCTGGGTGTTGAAGACCAGGAACGTGAGGATTGGCTGGAGGATGTCGGTCTTGACCACGGAGTGGAAGCCGCTGAGCTCCAGGTTCTTCACGCTTTCTAACTTCTCGGTAGGTATCACGGCAACATCGGCGGTACCGGTCTGGAACAGGTTTATCCTTGCCTGGCCGTCGTTGTTAATGACGTAGATAACGTACTTGTGGCCTGGGTTGCTGGTGGCGTTCCAGTAGTGCGGGTTGTACTCGAGGACTATGTAGCTGTTCTCCTGGTAGTCCTTGACGTAGAAGGGTCCGGTTCCAACGGGCTTCTGGTGCATGAGCTGGTGGGTCGGGTCGTCCTTGCCGGACTGGATGTAGTTCCACCAGGCGCTCGGGTCGTGGCCGTTGTTGCTGGCCTGCAGGGCCTCCTCGTATTTGTCGCCGAGGAGGTACTCCATCGGGACGACGCTGAGGAACGGGTCGGCGAGGATGCTCAGAACCGGCGCGTACGGGTTCGGGAGGACGAGCTTGAAGACGCCCGCGGTCTCGCCGCTGTATCCGAAGAACTGCTTGAGCTCCTCAACGGAGTGGATTTCCTTGACCTGACCGTTGAACTCGGCGATGAGCGGGTTGTCCTTGAGGTAGCCATCAAGCTCCTCCTCGGTAATCGCCGCCGAGTTGTTGACGTCCATGAAGCTGTCGACCATCCAGCTGACGCTGTGTCCGAGCCTCTCGACGCGGAGGAACGTGAAGGCCACATCGGTAGCGTCTATCGGGTAGGTCTTGTCGTTCCACGGGTCGTACGCAACGACTCCACCGCGGATGAGGAAGTACCACTCGGTGCCCTCCTTGTTGTGGGCCCAGGCAACCGCCAGGTCGGGGCTGACGGTCTCGGTGTTCTCCTTCCAGTAGGTGACGAGGGTGTCGCCGACCTCGTGCCAGAGCTCCCATCCGAAGGTCTCATAGGTCATTGCCGGGTCAAGGCTCTCCGGCCAGCCGATTGTGGCTATGACGTAGGTCTCAGGATCGTTCTCATAGTCCTTGATACCTATCTTAACTGAGGGAGCGTTCGAGTCCTCGCCGAGGAGGTCGTAGCGCTCCGCAAGGGTCGGGTGGTAGTAGCGACCCTTCACCCAGTCCCAGTAGACACGGAGCTGCCTGTTCTGGCCGAGAATGGCCTCTGGAACGAGCTTGTTTCCGAGAATGTAGAGGGCCTTGAAGATCTCGGTTCTGACCTCAGGGTTGGTTTCGCGCCTCGCGGCTATAACGAGGGCATCAACGTGCTCATCGCGGAAGAATGCAGGGTTTATGGCACCGAATCCCTGACCTTCTTCCATAAGGGTCTTAACGTCGGGGGTATTCTCGGTGTCGACCTCGTACTCGATTTTTATCGTCTTCTTACCGCTTGGTATCTCAACGCTCGGGCTTTCACCCTTCGGGCCGACAATTACAACGCTCTTGTCGGTTTTTATCACGTAGACCTTATCCATCTCAAGTATGCTGGGGGCAACGGTCCCGGTCTCTGTACCGGATGTCTGGCTCTGGCTCGACGTTGTTTCCTCGCCGCCTCCACCAATACAGCCGCTGGCCACGACTGAAAAGGCCACTAAAAACACTATAAAAACAGCCAGTAGCTGGCTTTTTGTTTTCATCAGGCATCACCTCGGAGGTATCTGCACTATAAATGTGCCCAGTGATTATAATAAATCTTTCGATGCGCACAGGTAAGCATAAGAGCTCTTATCCATCCATGGCAGATGTTTTTGATTCACGGGAGTGGTATTATCATCTTTCTTCTGCACTTCGGAACAAATTGCGAAAAGCTTAAATGAACGGAACTCAAAGTAGGAAATGAAGAAAATTCCGGCGGTGATATCGATGGTCAGGTCGTACGTTTTGTTGACTGTTGAAATAGGCAAGGTTGGGAGCGTCATAGAGGCGCTCAAGCAGATTCCGGGTGTAACAAAGGCAGATGCTGTCACTGGCCCCTACGACGCCATAGTCCACATCGAAGCCAACGATCTCGGGGAGCTGACGAGGAAGATACTCCATGACATCCACAACATCGATGGCGTTATCGACACCACAACGGCCATAGTAGTTGAAATGGATGAAGAGTGAACTACCTCTTTTTCCTCTTGGACTTATGCTTCCCGGATTTTGAATGTTTAGTTCTGGTTTTCCTGATTTCCCGTATCTTCTGGGATATCATTTTGAGGCTCTTCGTTTTCCCGTGAGGGCTTTCGATTCTCGCCATGCCTTTGAGCCGGTACTCCTCGTCAAGCCCGCTGAGTCTTGGGTTCATGGCGTCATCCCTGAGCTCGATGACCTTCATGCCGAGGGATTCTGCAGCTTCCACAATCTCCTGAATTGAAGGCTTCTCCACTGCAATGTCTTTCCTTATGCTTCTGCCGTACTTCCGGGGCAGTCGTGCATCAATCTCGGAGGGCCACACTATGAACTTTCCCATTAAACCACCTGAAAAGTTTAAAAGAAAGACGTTTAAAAACCCTTTCGGGGAGGTCGATGGTCACGTCATCACTCGAGGAATATCTTCTTAAGGAAGTGGAGGGTGGGGAGATAATTCTCGTCGAATATTCTTCGCGAGTTCCCATTGAGGAGCTTGTGTGGGAGGTTCTTGCTCCTTCTCTTGTGGAGAGGGGCGACGTTGTTGTGGTGGACTTCCTGGGTGTAGGAGGCCTTCTTTTCAGGAACTACGAGAGGAAGGTCTCCGGAAAAGATTACCCCAAGATTCTAGAACTCATGAAAAGTCTTAAAGTCGTTCAGGTGGGAAAGAGTTCTCTCTGCTATGGAGATGTCATAGAAACGCTCGTTCCGAGCGAAGATCCTGGCACTTCCCTCAAGAACTATCACACTCTCATAAACAGGATTGCAAAGCTGCCAAGAAAGCCGGAATATATGCTTGTGTTCGGTTTCGCCGAGCACGTTTATTTGGGGGGGAATGCGGTCATCAAAAACCTCCTGACCGCACTGGCAACGATACCCATTGAGGACTGGGTTGTTGTGGCGTTCATAAACTTCGAGGCTATGAAGCCGGAGCAGGCCGCGGTACTCGAGGGAATATCTTCGGCCGTCTTCCGACTCACGGGGGAAGGGGTTGAAATCAGAAAGGTGAGGAGACGTGGAGAGGGGGAGTAAAGTTCTTCTGATAGACAGAAGGGGGAAGAGGTATCTTGTAACTGTGGAGGAGAGGGAGTTCCATACCGACATGGGAATATTGAACCTCGGCGAGCTCCTCGAGAAAAACTACGGGGAGACGATAGTTTCCCATAAAGGGGAAGAGTTCAGAATTCTGCGCCCGAGCATAAGGGACTACATAGAGAAGATGAAGCGTGGGCCCCAGATAGTCCACCCAAAGGATGCGGGCATAATAATAACCTACGCGGGCATCTCCCCCGGTGATTTTGTGGTCGAGGCGGGGGTTGGAAGCGGTGCCCTCACGATATACCTGGCGAACGCAGTGGGCCCGAACGGAAAAGTTGTCAGCTACGAGGTCAGGGAGGATTTCGCGAAAATAGCTGAGAAGAACATAGCTGGGATAGGCTTCAACGACAGGGTGGAGATAAAGCTCAAGGACATATACGAGGGGATAGACGAGAGGAACGTGGATCACATAATCCTTGACCTTCCCCAGCCGGAGAGGGTTCTTCCTCACGCCGTTGAGAGCCTGAAGCCCGGCGGGTTTTTCGTTGCCTACACTCCGTGCGCAAACCAGGTTCACAGGTTTTACAAGGCCCTGGAAGAATACAGGGAACACTTCTACCGGCCGCAGACCGTCGACGTTTTAGTCCTGGAGCACGAAGTAAAGAAAGAGTGCTTCAGGCCAAGAACCATGAACATGCTCCATACGGGCTACATAACCTTCCTCAGGAAGCTGTAGTCTGATTTTCTTCAGTTTCTTCTTCAAAGCTCATATAAGCCACTGTCCCGAAAACCAGGACTCCGACTACTGACTGAATGAGCGGGTTCCCGGGTAGGGTCACCCATTTTGAAATCTCCGTGTACATGACCGGCCAGAAGAGGAAAATTGCGGTCAGGATTATCGAGAGTGTGTATATGTGTTTCTTCATAGTTCTCACCCCGCACCATTTTTTGTGAACGTTTTTTAACGTTTTCTTGGGGCCTTCGAGGATTATTTGAGCTTGCAAACCTTTAGTTGACAACATCTTTATAAACACTACATGTTGCAAACCTTTAGATGACCAGGTTTGAACCTGTGTACGGAGGTGTACATAATGCCCTACAAGATACTCGATAAAAAGGAGCTCGCCATGAACGAGGTATGGTATAAAGTTCACGCCCCACACGTGGCGAAAAAAGTCGAGCCCGGCCAGTTCGTGATTGTGAGGGCCTTTGAGAACGGCGAAAGAATCCCGCTGACGCCTGTGGAATGGGACAGGGAGGAGGGGTGGATAACCCTCATCACATTCATCCGCGGGAAAACGACAATGAGGATGGCCAATGAGCTCAAACCGGGAGATGAAATCCTCAACATAGCCGGACCCCTTGGAAACCCCGCCCCGATGAAAAAGTACGGCAGGGTTCTCGCGATTGGCATGATAACCGGAATAGTTGAGGTATTTCCAATTGCCAAGGCCTGGCAGGAATTCGGGAACGACGTAACCACGCTCCACGTTTCCCCCAATCCCATGGTCATCCTGGAGGAGAAGTTTGAGAAAGCCGTTTCAAGGCACATAGTTGAGGGCTTTGACCTCCAGCCTGGCTGGGGAATGAACGAGATTGCCGGCGAGCTCGTCAAAAGGGCCGTCGCCAAGGTCAGGGAGCTCCTTGAGAGTGAGCACTTTGACATGGTTCTGACCGTTGGACCCGCCGGTGCTCAGAAGGCAGTCTTCAACGTCGTTAAGGAGTTCGGCATCCCGATGCACGCCGATCTGCACCCGATTATGGTTGATGCGACCGGCATGTGCGGTGCCTGCCGTGTGACAATCGGCGGCGAGGTCAAGTTCGCGTGCATTGATGGGCCGGGCTTTGACGCTTACAAGGTTGACTGGGACGAGCTGATACACAGAATCGGCTTCTACGCCCCGATGGAAAGGCTCGCCATGGAACACTACATGAAGGCCCTCCAGGGAGGTGAGCAGTGATGGCCGTCAAAAGAAAACTCATCAAGGAACGCGTTCCGACGCCTGAGAGGCCCGCGGAAGAGCGTGTGAAGGACTTCGGCGAGGTCAATCTGGGCTACACGTTCGAGCTGGCGGTTAAGGAGGCCGAGCGCTGTCTCCAGTGTCCCGCAAACTATGCGCCGTGTATTAAAGGCTGCCCTGTCCACATCAACATTCCAGGCTTCATAGGCAAGCTCGTTGAGTACCGCGACGACCCGGACAGGGCCGTGAAAGAGGCCCTCAACGTCATCTGGGCATGCAACTCCCTGCCTGCAACTACTGGCCGCGTCTGCCCGCAGGAAGACCAGTGTGAGATGAACTGTGTCATGGGTAAAGTGGGAGACAAGATAAACATCGGCAAGCTCGAGAGGTTTGTGGCAGACTATGCCCGCGAGAGGGGCATAGACGAGGAGCTCCTCTTCGAGATTGTGCCGAAGATCGAAAAGAAGGGTCAAAAAGTTGCAATCATCGGTGCCGGTCCGGCCGGACTCACGGCAGCAGGGGAGCTGGCCAAGCTCGGCTACGACGTTACTATCTACGAGGCCCTCCACGAGGCGGGCGGAGTTCTCATGTACGGCATCCCGGAGTTCAGGCTGCCCAAGAGCATCGTCGAGAGCGAGATTGACAAGCTCAGGAAGCTCGGAGTCAGGATACTCACCGACCACATCGTCGGAAAGACCGTCACAATTGAGGAACTGCTTGAGGAGTATGACGCCGTCTTCATCGGCTCCGGCGCGGGGACTCCGAGGCTCATAAACGCTCCCGGTGTGAACCTCAATGGAATCTACACCGCCAACGAGTTCCTTACCAGAGTTAACCTCATGAAGGCCTATCTGTTCCCCGAGTACGACACGCCGGTCTACGTCGGAAAGAAGGTAATAGTCATTGGTGCCGGAAACACCGCTATGGATGCCGCGAGGAGCGCGAGGCGCTTTGGTGCAGAAGTTACCATAGCCTACCGCCGCGGCCCGGAGGACGTCAGCGCCAGGATTGAGGAGGTCGAGCACGCCAAGGAAGAGGGCATTAAGTTCGAGTTCTTCATCAATCCGGTGGAGTTCATCGGGGACGAGAACGGCAAGGTCAAGGCAGTTAAGTTTGAGAAGATGAAAGCCCTCGAAGAACGCGACAGCAGGGGCAAGAGGAAGATAGTCGGCACCGGCGAGTACGTGACGATTGAGGCCGACACAGTCATCATCGCCATCGGAAAGCACCCCAACAGGCTCATTGTGAACACGCCGGGCCTGAAGGTCGAGCGCGGAAGGATAGTTGTCGACGAGAACCTGATGACCAGCATTCCGGGAGTTTTTGCTGGCGGAGACGCGATAAGAGGAGAAGCGACCGTTATCCTCGCCATGGGCGACGGAAGGAAGGCCGCAAAGGCCATCCACGAGTACCTCACGAAGAAGAGGGAAAACGGAAACGCGTGAGCCTCTTTTATTTTTCTTTGAAGCACGCCTCCAGTATCGGATCGGGAATGTGGTAATGGACGTTTCTGCCTTCTTTAACCTTTTCAAGGAACGAAGAATCGACGAGAGCCTTCAGAAGCCTCGCCAGTACACTGTCCGCCACACTTTTACCCTCCTTCCTTTCGAGATGTTCCTTTATTTCCTCCCACGTTCTCTTGCCATAGGCAATGGCCCTCATTATCTCGATGTACCGGTTCCTCGCGGCCGGTCTCTTTGAGAGAAAGTTCTCGAATTCGTCCATGGCAAGGGCCTTCGCCTCATCGAAAACATCGTCAATGAGCCTCTCGGAGAGCCCTTTTTCCATGGCCTTTCTGCCGAAGAGAACCAGCCATCCCACTATTCCATCGAGTCTCTCAACTGCGAGGCTTATGAGCTCATCCTGGGGCATCAATCCAACCTGCTCAAAGCCTTTCTGGAGGAAATCCCTGCTCTGTTCGGGTGTGAATCTCCCCAGGGAAATCTCATGGAAGTACCTGCCGTAGAGGGGAGCCTTGGGGTCATAGGTACCGAGGTAATCGTGAAGCAGGCCCACCTCTGAACCCGTCATGACCATTCTGAGGTCGGAGTAGTCGTACAGGTGGGCAATTAAGCCGGCAAACTCGCTCCCGACCGGCCCGCGGAGGTACTGGACCTCATCAAAAGCGAGGACAACGTCGTACTTTTCCAGCTCACGGAAGAGCGCTATGAGATCGGTTTTCTCCTCTTTCCAGGAAAAGCTCACTCCGAGGCTCAGAACCCGAAGACCGGCTATGTTTTTGAGCTCGGTTTTAATCTCCTCCCAGAGGTTACGGTTTTCGCGGAAGAATTCATTGATGGAGCTTTCCATCCTTTTGTAAACGTCCATGCGGGAGTTGGGGTTGACCCTCCGGAAATCTACGAGAACGTAGGGTACTTCCAGTTCATTGAGGCCCACCACGAGCAGGGAAGTCTTTCCAAGCCTTCTTATACCAGTGATAACCGTTAGGGGATTCCCGGAGGTGATGGACTTCTCGAACTCCTTCAGCTCCGCTTCTCTGTCGTACAAATCCTCGCGCTTCCTCTTCGGTCTGATGTCAAAGTACACAACTACCACCCCAGTAGTTAACTACTGGGGCAGAAGTTATAAGGGTTTCGTGATGTTTATCAGGGAGTAGGTGGAGATGATTACCGGCGATTAGGAACCCCGGAGTGGCTGAAACTGGGCTCTGCGCAGCACCGTGATGAAGGGCATACTGGCCGAGCCGCTAGGCTTTTAACTTTCGCATTGGGATTTTTGAGGGGCGATGAAGAACTCTAGGGTATCTGAACTGTGATGATGGTCAAACCCTGAGCCGCCAAGCGTTTAAACTTTTATGTCCTATTG
>JAGHBN010000035.1 GCA_021160985.1 Thermococcus sp. | reverse complement strand
TAAAATCGCTTGTTTTAAAGTGCACGCACTTAGAAACCTTGCTTTCAAACAGTTAGAACTTTTTGATGAAACTTTGCGCCAGCAAAGTTTCTGGTGCGGGGGCGGGGATTTGAACCCCGGAACCCCTGCGGGAGTGGATCTTGAGTCCACCGCCTTTGACCAGGCTCGGCAACCCCCGCTCGATGCAGGTTTCAAGAAGAATAACAAAAGCCTGGCTTATAAATTTAACGTCCCTGCGCGGAGAAAAAGGGGAAGAAAAGACCTCAAACCTTAATCGGCGCACCGAAGGCCCTGTCGCCCGCGTCCCCGAGGCCCGGCAGGATGTAGCCGTGGTCGTTGAGCTCCCTGTCTATTGCCGCCACGAACATCTCCACATCCGGGTGGGCCTCTTTTATCCGGCTGATGCCCTCCGGCGCTGCGAGAACACCAACTATGACGTAGCGCTTGGCCTTTCCATACTTTTTGACCTCGTCCAGCACTTTTATCAGGGTTGAACCGGTTGCTATCATCGGGTCTGCCACGATGACTGTGTCCTCGGGCTTCACCTGGGGCACTTTCACGTATTTCATCTCTATTTCGAACTTCGGCGCCTTTCCGCGGGAAGCGGAGACGATGCCAACGCGCGCATGGTCGAGAACCTTAATGAGGCCCTCCATGAGGGGTATTGCCGCGCGGAGAACGGTAATTATAACCACGTTGCGCCTGTCTTTAATGACCGTCCCCTCAGTTTCTTCAAGGGGTGTCTTAACGGGCACTTTCTCGGTTTCCATGGTCTTTGTAATCTCGTATGCCATGTAGCGGCCGAGCTTGACGAGGCCTTTCCTGAAGGCTATTGGCCCGGTTCTCTCGTCTCTCAGTTCCGTCAGAATCTCCATTATGAACGGGGAGTCCTCAAAGGAATAAACACCTTCCCATCTTTCGTCCTTCTTCATGGTCTCACCGTACTCCATTATACGGGGGATTTATTAGCCTTCCGCCTGATAGTCGGGATCCTTTTTATCTCCCTTTTTTGCCTCTTTTTCGATTATTGCTCTCATCCAGCTTCCCCTAAGGAACCAGACGAGAGCGACCATCGCCGCTATGAAGTTGCTCATGCCCATACCAAAGAACACGCCCTTACTCGTGAAGTTGAAGAGCTGGGCGAGGGGTATTGTGATTCCGGGGATTGTTATAGCACCGATGTAGCCGAAGGCATAGCTCAGCGGTATCCTGAGGCCCCACAGGCGGAGTATGCCGAGGAGCATGCTCTTCTTGGTGTGGCCCGCGGAGCTGAACGTCCTGTTCACGACTATGAAGATGCCGTTGAAGAAGGGCACAGAGATAAGGAAGTACTTGAGAACGACCTCGCTCTCCTTGATAACGGCAGGATCGTTGAGAAAGACCCTGAAGATAGGAACGCGGAAGATTCCGATTATCAGGACTGCAAGGCTGGCTATTGTGAAGTTAACGAGCATCGTCCTCTCGGCTATCTTCTTTGCCCTCTCAAACTTTCCGGCACCGACGTTCTGCGCTATCATCGTTCCCATCGCCATGCTTATACCGCGGGCGATGCTCGTCAGAAAGTTAACGAGGCGGGTCGTTATGACGTATGCGGCATAGGTGACATCGCCGAAGCCCATTATGACCCTCGTGAGCATGACGAAGCCGAAGCTGTTTGCAGACTGGCCAATGCTTGACGGCAGTCCCACGCGGAAGAGTTTCCCGTAGAACCCAAAGTCCGGCCTTAGACTGGAAGCGCTGAGCCTCAGGGCGACCTTCCCCGTGAACAGGAGGTAGAGGCCGATTACCGAACCGGTTGTGTTGGCTATAACCGTTGCCAGTGCCGCCCCTGCGACTCCAAGCTCCGGAAACGGCCCCCAGCCAAAGATGAGGAGAGGGTCGAGGACTACATTTATCAGCACAGTGAGGAGCGTTATCTTAACAGGCGTCTTGGTGTCCCCCGTCGCTCGCATCATGGCCTCGAATGCCATGAAAGTGAAGGAAAAAGGAATTCCAAGGAAAATTATCGTCGCGTAGGTTTTTGCGTGTGGGTACAGTGTCGGGGTTACCTTCATGAAGTGGAGAGCATAGGGAAGTATCAGGACGCTAACTATGGCAGTTGTAACCGAGAAAAAAATCATCAGCGAGTAGAGCGCTCCGGCGGAGCGGTTGGCCTTCTCGTACTCCTCGGCGCCTATGTACTGTCCAACAAATGCGAAGCCCGCTATCGTAAAGCCCATCCCCAGTGCCATGAGGGTTCCTATTATTGGCCACGTAACTCCCGGGGCGGCCAGGGCCTCTCTCCCGAGCTTCCCGAGCCAGAACGTGTCAGTTATGTTGTAGACTACTTGGACAAGGTTGTTGACGATTAAAGGGCCCGCCAGCACCAGAAGGGTCTTTTCTATCGGGCCGTTAAGTATCTGGTCTCTCATCCTTTGAATATTCTCACCCTTCATGCTCCCTCTGACTCCTCCTCGATTATCCGCTTCATCCAGCTGCCGCGCAGGAACCAGGCCAGCGCAACGAGGGCACCAAGGATATTGCTCAGACCCATTCCAAGCCACATTCCAGCAGTATCCCTCATGATGACTCCAAGCCCGTAGCTCAGCGGGAGCCTGAGCACCCACAGGCGGAACATGTCGAGTATCATGCTCTTTTTGGTGTGTCCCGCGCTCCTGAAGACGTTCTCCACAGCGGCGAAGATTCCGAAGAACGGAAGCGATATTGCGAAGTACTTCACGACCTTGGCGCTCTCGGCTATTATCGCGAGGTCGTCGATAAAGAACTTGAAAATCTGAACGCGGAAAAGGGCAAAGAGGAGCGTTCCAACGCCGAGGATTGTGAAGTTTATTGCCATGGTTTTTTCCGCGACTTCCTTGGCCCTCTGGTAGAGCCTCGCGCCGACGGCCTGGCCGACCATCGTTCCCATCGCCATGCTTATTCC
>JAGHBN010000190.1 GCA_021160985.1 Thermococcus sp. | reverse complement strand
TATTTTAAATAAAACTGTGACCCGGGGGAGTTTCATTTCCACTGGAACCTTGGTTTGAGAATCCCTAGATTTTGATTTTGATTCTATGAGAATAGAATCTCCCGCTGTTTTTACGATATATACTATATAAACTTTTTCATGAATAATGTTCATAACAATTTAAAAACTTCAGAAAATTATAGAACAGACATTCAAAGAAAAGGACTTACAGTTTCAACTCCAGAAAAGCTCTGGAGACAGTCTAGAGAGGGCTTTAACGCAGGTTTCAACACAAATTTTCTCGCAGAACATCGAAATCATCTCCAGTGGAAACAAAACTCTGGGGGTTTCGTTAAGATGTTCATCGAAATTGAGTTATATTTCCACTGGAACATCTGTGTAATTATGTACTATATTGTGCATTAAATTTCCATATAATTTTTTAACTTTCCCTCCTAATTCCCAACATGATTCCGGGCATTGTGCTGTTCAGGCTTCTTAAGGTAAAGCTCAAGGTGAGCAGGAACCGGCTTCTGCTGGTGGCTGGGGCAGTTGCAAGTCTTGCGGTTTTGTTTGCTGCCCTTTTCGCATATTTTGAGAAGGTTGACTTTTACACAGCTTTCTACTGGGCCATCATAACGATGGCAACGATTGGCTACGGGGATGTAACTCCCCAAAGTCCCGCTGGAAGGATTGTGGCAATGGTCGCGGCCGTGGCGGGGATTTCAACTTTCACTGCTCTAGTTTCAATCATAGCCGAGTCGTTCATTTCATCAACCCTTAGGAGGATGTTGGGAATGCAGAAAGTGGGGTACTCCGGCCACTACGTGATTATCGGGTGGGGGAGTAGCATACCGAGCTTTGTGCGCGAGCTTCTCAGGGCTATAGTCTCAGGGGAGGCCGAGGTGCGTCCGATAGTTGTGGTGTTTCCCAGCGAGGAGGAGCGCAGGAAGGTGGAACTTCCAGAGGAAGTTGAGGTTCTCATCGGTGATCCCACGAATCCGGAGACCCTCGAGCGGGCCCACGTCAAGGAGGCTTCTTACGTTGTTCTGGCTCTTGAGGACGATTCGAAGGCGGTCTTCACGACGCTCATGGTCAAGAAAGCCTCTAAAGCCAGGGTCCTTGTGGAGGTTCTCAGTGAAGAGAGTTCCGAGCTCCTGAAACAGGCGGGGGCCGATAGGGTGATCGTCAGCAGGAGCTTGGCTGGCAGGCTGCTGGCAAGTTCTATATTTGAGCCGGAGGTTGTCGACGTAATAGACGACCTGACAACCGCTCTCGGGGGCTATGATCTCACAGTCATAACGCGGGAGGACCTCTGGGGTCTGACGTATGTGGAGGCCCTCAGGAGGCTCCATGCAGAGGGGAGGTACTTCCTTCTCGGTTATTACAAGGACTCTCCCGTTTTGAGCCCCCCGCCCGACCAGAAGATTCCCGAGGGTGCCAAACTCATCGTCGTGAGGCCTGCCGATGATGCCTCCGGTTAGTCGGGTAAAGTATTTAACGGTTGGGATTTTACCAACTAAGAAGGTATCGAGGGTGGGTGATACGAATGGCTAAGAAAAAGACTGCTGAAGATGAAATAAAGGAACTGGACGAGTTTGAAGAGCTCGATATCATTGAGGAATCAGCATCAAGCTCAACCAAGAAGAAAAAGGAGAAGGAGATCAAAACACTCGAGGATCTACCGGGCGTCGGGCCCGCTACTGCTGAAAAGCTCAGGGAGGCTGGATACGACAGCATTGAGGCCATAGCTGTGGCATCCCCGATGGAACTGAAGGAGATAGCCGGCATCAGCGAGGGAGCAGCGCTCAAGATAATCCAGGCCGCGAGGGAGGCAGCGAACATCGGAACCTTCATGCGCGCCGACGAGTACATGCAGCGCAGAAGCACGGTGGGTAAGATTTCCACTGGAAGCAAGAGCCTCGACAAGCTCATCGGTGGGGGTGTTGAAACCCAGGCCATAACCGAGGTCTTCGGAGAATTCGGAAGCGGGAAGACCCAGCTGGCACACACTTTGGCAGTAATGGTTCAGCTGCCGCCCGAGGAAGGCGGTCTTGGTGGGTCGGTAGTCTGGATCGACACGGAGAACACCTTCAGGCCCGAACGCATAAGGCAGATAGCTGAAGCGAGGGGCCTGGATCCGGAGGAGGTCCTCAAGAACATCTACGTGGCGAGGGCCTTCAACAGCAACCACCAGATGCTCCTCGTCGAGAAGGCTGAGGAGATAATAAAGGAGAGGGCTGAGACGGACAGGCCTGTAAAGCTCCTTGTCGTCGACTCGCTCATGGCCCACTTCAGGAGCGAGTACGTCGGCAGGGGGACGCTTGCCGAGAGGCAGCAGAAACTGGCCAAGCACCTCGCCGATCTGCACAGGATTGCGAACCTCTACGACATAGCGGTCTTCGTGACGAACCAGGTGCAGGCGAAGCCGGACGCGTTCTTCGGCGACCCGACGAGGCCGGTGGGCGGCCACATCCTGGCCCACAGCGCGACGCTCAGGATCTATCTCCGTAAGGGCAAGGCCGGCAAGAGGGTTGCCAGGCTCATAGACAGCCCGCATCTGCCCGAAGGAGAGGCAATATTCCGCATAACGGATAAAGGCGTTGAGGACTGACCCTTTTCTTTTTACGTTGATCCTTTTTGTCTTCCTTTTGGTGGTGGGGTTTAATGGCCTGGGTGGGTCTCGGCAGGTATTAAGCTCGAATTCTGGTGCTCTTTGGCACGTGCATCCTGCAAAAGGGCCTTGACATCTCACGAACGCTGGGAATGCCCTTTCCATGCCCCTGCCGGTTGTCTTAATCTCCTCCCTGTTCATCATCGAAAGCGGTGGGGCGTGAGTGTCCGGGCTGCCCGGGGCGGCGGTTTAACCTTTATAAACACCCTCCCAGACTTCCTCCTATGTCAAAGGTAAAATCCATATTCAGCCCATCCCGCGACGAACTTGTTGAGCTTCTCGAGGAGGGTCTTATTACACGCTCTCTAATCGTCCTCTTCGCCAAGTGCAGGGTGCACTATGATGGCCGGGCCAAAAGCGAGCTGGGGCCTGGCGACAGGGTAATAATGATAAAACCCGATGGAACTTTCCTGGTTCACCAGAAGGAGAAAAGGGAGCCGGTGAACTGGCAGCCGCCCGGGAGCTTCATAAGCTTTCATGTGGAAGGGGACTCGGTGGTGGTGCGCTCGCTCAGGAAGAAGCCGAGGGAGATACTCGAGGTTGAACTTGAGGATGTTTACATGGCATCGAGCTTCAGGGCCGAGGATTATGAGGCCCTCACCCTAACCGGAAGCGAGGCTGAAATGCTGGAGATGCTCTTCAACAACCCCGAGATGGTAGAGCCCGGCTTCAAGGCCCTTTTTAAGGAGAAGGACATCGGGAGGGGGATAGTGGATCTTCTCGGCAGGGACTCCGAGGGGAACCTCGTGGTCGTTGAGCTCAAAAGGCGCAAGGCCGACCTCCATGCTGTGAGTCAGCTCAAGAGGTACGTTGAGGCCCTTAAAAAGGAAAACGGGAATGTGCGCGGGATACTTGTCGCCCCATCAATAACGGAGGGTGCCAAAAAGCTCCTTGAAAAGGAGGGTCTTGAGTTCCGGGCCATAAAGCCGCCCAAAAGGGAGAAAAAGGGCTGGGGGCGCCAGACCACTCTCTTTTAACCCATCCCCATTTCGTGGGGCAGGAGCTCCCTGACCCTGACGATGGTCACTCCTCTCCTGTCCTCCACTTCTATAATCCGTCCAAGGCCGAGGAGTCTCATTTTGGCCCTGCAGACTGTTATTTCCCTCTCGTCGCTTTCCTCCCACGGAACCCTCGTTTCTAGCTCTTCTGCCTTCAGAAGTTCTGCCAGGAGCCCCTCCGTTCCAACCTCCACGTCGCTGAGGGGGTCGTAAGTCAGGAAGAGGTTCATGGCCCGTTCCATGGCCTTCTCTACGGCCAGGATGTTCCTTGCGCTCCTGAGCTCGATGGTTCGGTAGGGGTTTCTCATGAGCTCATCCAAGACGCGCCTGGCAATCCCGGCCAGTACCACGGCCTCCATGCTATCACCTCACAGGTAAATGCTTTCGTACTGTTTCTCGGCCTTTTTTCTGGCCTCTTCCATCTGGTCGTGCATTCTCCTGAGCTGCTCCTCTATCATTTCTGCTTCCTTGAGGAGCGGTTCGGTTGATATCTCTATTCCTGTCAGTGACTTCAGCACTTCCACAACGTTTGCCGCCGCCCTTGGATCAGGCCTGTCTCCAAAAGTCTCTCCAAGTAAGACGTAGGCGTTCAGGTTCTCCCTGCTCGCCTCCCACAGGAGCTTCCCGCTCATCCCCATTATGGAGCCGTACTGGAGTATCTTTACCCCTTTCTCCTGGAGTTCCTGGTTGAGTTCTTCCGTCGCACCAACTCCCCAGACATCCATCTTTTCCTTGAAAAAGCCTATTCCGATACCGCCGAGGGAGATGACTTTTGACGCTTCCATCTCTTTCAGATAGCGTACTATCTCCTTTGCTATCTCATTGAGAAGCGTTGGTGGCACGTATATGTCCGCAACCGCCACTATCAGGTTGTCACGGCCATAGAACCTGAGCGGCGGGTTCGGTTTCCCCCCGAGGATGAGTGCCATCGGCGGCAGGAATGGGCTCTCCACGTAGCCTATCATCTCCATTCCGAGCTCCTTGGCCAGGAAATTCGCGGCTATGTGGCCAACCAGCCCGACTCCGGGGTAACCTTCAATGAAAATCGGCTTTTTGATCTCCGGCAGGATAACCTTCACCGGCTTCCCGTTCTCCACGCTCTCACCCCCACCCAGTATTTAGTTCCCAAAGGTTATTAAATTTTTGCCCTCTGCCGGGTGGTGCTTTCCTTCGCCTTTACCTCCCACCCGTACCAGATGAAGCCCCCGAATACCCAGCCCACCATGAACATCACAAACCGGCCGGCCGAGGCTCTAGCTTCCGAACCCAGAAGATTGGAGATGAGAAAAGTCCCCACCAACCCGCCGATGATGCCCGCGAACGTCCAGGATACGAGCCATCTGTAGAGACCGGTCCGCATTTTCAATCCCCTATCTCCTTTGGCCCTTATCGCCTTAAGCTTTATTTCGAGTTCCATTTCCACTGGAAAAGCAATCCTTATATGGAAGGGGCGCACAGTTTACACGGTGATGACCATGCCGAGGATAGGCATTATAGGCGGTTCTGGAGTTTACGGAGTTTTTGAGCCCAAGGAGACTGTGAAGATCCACACTCCCTACGGCAGGCCTTCGGCTCCGGTGGAAATAGGCGAAATCGAGGGCGTTGAGGTAGCTTTCATACCCCGCCACGGAAAGAACCACGAGTTCCCGCCGCACGAGGTTCCCTACCGCGCCAACATCTGGGCCCTCAAGGAGCTCGGCGTCGAGAGGGTTATCGGGGTCACAGCCGTCGGCTCGCTCCGCGAGGAGTACAAGCCCGGGGACATCGTCATAACCGACCAGTTCATCGACTTCACCAAAAAGAGGGACTATACCTTCTACAACGGGCCCAAAGTGGCCCACGTTTCGATGGCCGACCCCTTCTGCCCCGAGATGAGGAAGATATTCTACGAGACCGCAAAAGAGCTCGGCTTCCCCGTCCACGAGAAGGGCACCTACGTCTGCATTGAGGGGCCGAGGTTTTCAACCCGTGCCGAGAGCTTCATGTTCAGGCAGTACGCCCACATCATTGGCATGACGCTCGTCCCGGAGATAAACCTCGCTCGCGAGCTCGGAATGTGCTACGTGAACATCGCAACAGTTACGGACTACGACGTCTGGGCCGAGAAGCCAGTTGATGCACAGGAAGTCCTCAAGGTCATGGCCGAGAACAACTACAAGGTTCAGGAGCTTCTCAAGAAGGGCATCCCGAAGATTCCGGAGGAGAGGAAGTGCGGCTGCGCCGACGTGCTGAAGAGCATGTTCGTGTGATGTGTGGCACGGTCTCTTCATCATATCTCTTTTACCGTTCTTTTTACTACTGCCTGTTGGTGCGCTTTTAAACTTGGATAATCTCTCCTAATGGTCGTCAAACAAACTTCGAGTAAAGTCTTTTACCCAACTCTTGAAAAAAACAGACACACCATGGTAAAGAGTAAAGCTTAAATATGAGTTTGTCTTCATTAATGTCGGTGATGCCCGTGAAGCGGCTCGTGAGCATGTTGTTAATCTTCCTCGTGCTTGGTCTGACGACCAGCTCAGCTATGGCTGCATCGAACGTTGTGCCGAAGTCAACGCAGAACGTCTCCCAAACCTCTGGATGCCCCTGTTGCTCCGGGAACGTGAGCCTGCCAAAGGACCTCAGGGTGCAGGAACTCAGGGGGCCGACAGCTTACTTTAATGCACTTGAAGTATTTAATTCGAAGGACTCAGTAAGATTACTAGCACAGCTGAACAACACTGCGCTACTTCCAGAGTATCACAATGCCCGAGTGTTTCTGATTTGGTATGACAATGTTACGATTGAAGTCGTAGAAATCCCCCTGACGGGGGATAATGAAGGTAAACTAGTTCTGATTAAGGAACCCTCTGGGGAGAGTCTTGCAGTGGGTGTAAATACCGGAAAGAGTGTTACTATCCTCTCCTTGGAAAATGGCACTATCGTTAAGAGAACTGTTAGAGTACTAAAAACAGGAGATATTACTCCTGCGAGTTACAAGCTCCGCATTCCCCAGGATAAGTTCATGAAGGCGTGTAAGTGGGTTGCGTCCCATCTGTGTGAAGAAGGCTTGCCCGGGTGCCTTGCTTCTTGTATTTTTGCACCCGGATTTGTTGGTAAGAGTGTCTGCGTGATTCTATGCTGGGCGATTAAGGATCTGCTCAAAATCGAGCAAAATATCTGTGAACGGGGTGTTGAGCAGTTGTGTCGTAAACTACTTGAACTCGGGGTAATCGTAATAGAGTGAGGGAGGCTACATGGGTTTGGAAGAGCTCGCGGTTTATGCCGTTTTCTTTTTCATAATTCCTGCATTGGCAACGTGGAAGATTAAGAATACTAACAGACGTGACCAGTCAATACTCCTGTCATCTCTTTTGGGACTGCTTTATGCAGCGGCTAAAGGATGTTCTTTTATCTATGTAGCTGGGGTAGTCATAGTTGCAGTGTTCTTGATGTTTGTAATGTTTCTCCCGGAGGAATCTAAGCGCAGGCTTGACTGGATTGTTGTTATTATTTCAACCATATTTCTGAACTTGTATCTTCTTCACGGCCGCCTCGTTTCAATGGGTCCCCTTTACCTCATTTCCTGTCTCACGGTTTTCTTGGTGTGGGTGCTGGGAGTTTTCAGAATGAGCCTTATATGCATTGTAGCCTCTGTAGTCCTCTCCGGTTTGATATTCTATGGGTTTCCTTTTATTTCCTTGGTGTTTGGAGTTTTCATGTTGCTCCTGTGCCGACAGAAGATAAGGGGATATGGAGGGATTAAGAATTAGTTATCACACCTTAGTACATTTCGGAGATATGGGGGAGAGGATATGAGCAAGGCATGGTTGTCTATCATTCTGATGGTTTTGGCGGGTGGTTGCATATCCACCTACCACTCAACAGAAGATGCCCTCTCATACTGGCGCTCCATTGACTCTTTCACGGCCCATGAGGTGGTTAAAATCGGCAATCAAACCTTTGAGAGCTACGTGAACTTTACGAAGCCTGACAAAATTACTCGTGCTGACTACATAAATGGCTCCTTGGCTCAGAAAGTCATCGTAGAAAACGGCATCCAGAAGGTCGTGACCTCCAGCGGGACGTTTGTTCTCAACGCCACCATAAATGACGTCAATGTCCTCGACCCCTTCGCTTCAATACTCAACAACCTTGAGTCCTTCAACGTCACAAAGAATGGTAACACGATTATCTTGGAGTCGAAAAAGCTTTGCCTGCCCACTTACGAAGTTGAACTCAACGGAAAGCTTCCGGAGAGGATTGTAATAAAGCAGGGTAGTTTGGCTGTTGTCGTTGAGTATCGGAGGATTATGGCTAAGACCTGATGCCGTCCAGTGGCTGGCTGCTAATGCCACGTTCGTTTGATTTTGTTCTTTAACTTCCTTTTTATCTGACCCAAATCTCATGTGGTACCTTTGCGGGGGGTAATCCTTAAATATGAGTTCCCCTTCATAAGTAACACACTGCCCGCTTGGGGTCTGATGGAGGTCTGCGCTTGAGCTACCGGGTGCTGCTGAGAAGCGGCAACGTTAGGGCTCTCCTCTTAGCTTACTCTCTACACACCTTAGCAGTGTCTTATCTCATCGGCTACTACTTGAATTTAACCCTCTCCTCCATCGGTGGCCCGGCGCTCGTGGGCCTCTTCGCGACAATCAGCAACGTCTTCGCGGGCTTCCTGCCGATTGTTGCCGGCGCTTTCGCCGATTCACACGGGAGGAGGTATATGATTGTTGTATCTGCGGTTTTTGAGGTGCTGGCCCTGCTCTCACTCGCCCTTGTGGCGGATTCTGGAGGTAGATTAATCGTTCTGCCGGCAGTAATGCTCAGTGCCTCTTTTATCGCTCCCTCCCCGGCGTTGTTCTCCCTCATGGGCGAGTCCGTACCGCGAGACGGCATGGGAAAGGCGATGTCGCTTCTCTTCATGGCGAGCAGTGCCTCCGGAATTCTGAGCTATCTCACCTTCGGTTATCTTGCTGAGAGGATTGATGACTCCTGTCTTTTTGTCCTTTCGGCCCTTCTGGTGCTCGTCTCCATCCCTCTCTACCTTCGCGTTTCTGAAACCGTGGAGAAAAAAGATGGTGGGACTTTTGAGAGATTTAGGAGATCCCTTAAAGGGGTAACCCTTCTTAAAGAACCTCCGTTTAAGCTTTTCATGATTTACATGTGCTTTGAGTTGTTCGTCAGCTCGATAGCGTCTCCCTTCGTTCCGGTGTTCCTTCAGGAAGTTTACTCGCTCAGCGTTTCCCAGATTTCCTGGCTGTACTCCGCCATAGGCTTTGCAACCCTTGTGGGTGCGTTTATAGCCGGCTACGTTGTGGACAGAATCGGCAGTCTAAACTCCCTAATACTGAAGGACTCCCTTTCGGTGCCCCTGCTAATTCTCTTCGCACTCGCCCCGTTCTCGGGCGCTTTCCTGTTCTTGGCGGTTCTCGCCTTCATCGAGCAACTCAACGTCGCTTCCAACAGATACGTGGTTGAGAACACCAGAAGGGAGCACAGAGGCCTTATTCTGGGTTTTAAATCATCTCTGGCGAAGCTCTCCGCGGTTCCGGGACCGGTTGTTGGGGCCTTACTCTGGCCCATCAGTCCGGAGCTGGCGTTCCTCGTGCCAGCACTGCTAACGCCAATCGGAATCGGGCTTCTCTTCCTGCTTAGGTCTGCTCAGAAAGGTGGGTGATCCTAAGGGTTTGGTTGTTTTAAATTCTGTTCTCCGACATCTTTTTAACTTCCACCGGAAACACACCCCTTTAAAATAGGGGTGGTGCTTATGAACATTCTCATCAAAAACGGCCACGTTATTTACGGCGAGAACCTTGAGGTCGTGAGGGCCGACGTTCTGGTAGACGGCAACAGGATAGTCGAGGTCAAAAAGGGAATCAACGAGGCCGCTGACACGGTTATAGACGCCACCGGAAAGGTCGTCTCTCCGGGCTTCATAAACCTCCACACACACTCCCCGATGGGTCTCTTCCGCGGCCTTGCCGACGACCTTCCGCTGATGGACTGGCTCCAGAACCACATCTGGCCGAGGGAAGCGAAGCTGACAAGGGATTACACCAAGGTCGGCGCCTACCTCGGCGCCCTGGAGATGATAAAGACCGGCACGACGACGTTCCTCGACATGTACTTCTTCATGGACGCGGTTGCCGAGGTCGTCGAGGAGTCCGGGCTCAGGGGCTACCTCTCATACGGAATGATAGACCTCGGAGACCCCGGGAAGACTGAAAAGGAGGTAAAAGAGGCCCTCCGCACGATGGAGTTCATAGATAAGCTCGGCTCGGAGAGGGTTCACTTCGTCTTCGGGCCCCACGCGCCTTACACCTGCTCGATAGCCCTGCTCAAGGAGGTCAGAAGGCTGGCGAACGAGCACGGGAAGCTGATAACGATCCACGTCAGCGAGACGATGGCGGAGATGGGCCAGATAAGCGAGCGCTACGGCAAGAGCCCCGTTGTCCTGCTCGATGAAATCGGCTTCTTCGGAAGCGATGTAATCATAGCGCATGGTGTATGGCTCGACAGCAGGGACATACAGATACTCGCGAGGAACGGCGTTACGGTTGCCCACAACCCCGGCAGCAACATGAAGCTCGCCAGCGGCGTGATGCCCCTCCAGAAGCTCCTGAACGCGGGCGTTAACGTCGGCCTCGGCACAGACGGCGCCGCCAGCAACAACAACCTCGACATGGTGGAGGAGATGAAGCTGGCCGCCCTGCTCCACAAAGTCCACAACCTCGACCCGACCGTCGCCGATGCAAAGACTGTCTTCAAGATGGCCACCCTCAACGGCGCGAGGGCGCTCCGCCTCAACGCCGGCGTGATAAAGCCGGGCTACCTGGCGGACGTGGTCATCTTCGACTTCAACAAGCCCCACCTGAGGCCGATAAACGACGTCGTGAGCCACATCGTCTATTCTGCCAACGGCAACGACGTCGAGACGACGATAGTAGACGGAAAAATCCTCATGCTCGACCGCGAGGTCCTCACGCTGGACGAAGAGAAAATCCTCGACGAGGCCGAAAAAACGATAGAAAAGCTGGCTTGAGGGCTGGCAGGTTCAACGTCTGCGATATTTTTCTCGTTCCCCCTATTGATTCCCCCAGTCTTTTTCGGGTTCTTTGAACAATCCAATTGGCGAGCGGATAACGCTCTTAAGCCTTGGAGTCGATTTGATAAACGGGTGAGTCCGATGGTTTCCTTCGAGATTGTCCGGGGAGACATAACCCGGTTCCCAACCGAGGCGATAGTCAACGCTGCGAACAGGTACCTTGAGCACGGTGGCGGTGTGGCCTACGCCATAGCAAAAGCGGCCGCCGGGGACGCCCGCGAGTACATCCGGATAAGCAAGGAAGCCATGAGGGAGCAGCTCGGAAAAAGCGCAATTGATCACGGCGAGGTCGTTGTAACGCCCGCGATGAGGCTCGAGCGCTATGGGATTAAGTACGTC
>JAGHBN010000088.1 GCA_021160985.1 Thermococcus sp. | reverse complement strand
CGAGGAGCAGGTGGGACGAGGTATACATGAGGCAGACCATCGAGTTCCTGCTTAACGAAGGCTACAGCGTCCTTGTCTTTGACTTCCGCGCCCACGGAAAGAGCGAGGGCAACTACACGACGGTCGGGGAGAAGGAGCTTATTGACGTCCTCTCCGCCATAGACTGGCTGAAGAAGCACCACCCGGAGAAGGCGGAAAAGATAGGGCTCGTCGGCTTCTCAATGGGGGCGGTGGTCACGATAAGGGCACTCGCAGAGGACGAGAGGATTGCCTGCGGCGTAGCCGATTCACCGCCCATCTACCTCAACAAGACTGGGGCAAGGGGCCTGAAGTACTTCGCGAACCTTCCTGAGTGGCTCTATTACTTCGTCAAGCCGTTTACGAAGCTCTTCACCGGCGGAAAGGAGCTTAACATGGTCGAGTATGCCCACAGGGTGAAAAAGCCCCTGCTCCTCATAGCTGGCGAGAAAGACCCGCTCGTCAGGCCGGAAGAGGTCAGGGAGTTCTACGAGCGGAACAAGAAGGTGAACCCGAACGTCGAGCTCTGGGTCACCGATGCGCCACACGTCAGGACTTTGAAGCTCCACCCGGAGGAGTGGAAGGCGAGGGTGAGGGAGTTTCTGGGAAATCATCTGAAATGATTTCTAAATCTTTTATTTTTGTAAAACGATTTCTGAAACTGTTGTACGAAAACTCTTTTATTGGCATTAATCGTAAGATATCCGGTGGAGAAAAGTGGCCAACGGTCGTTCAAAATTCATCATCGCAGTCCTCGTGATAAGCATCCTCTTTCTAAGCGTGTTCAGTGGAAGGGATGAAGAGCACTCCACTGGAAAAAAGCCGGTTCTCGCGGAGGAGATGGGTACTCTCCCCCAGACACCGGCCCCGAATTCCACCGGCGATGTTCAGCGCAGGGTGCCGCTCGTGATTCTGGTTCACGATGTAAGCCCGGTTTACCGGGAGGAGCTGGAAGAGATACTGGACATCGTCTCCCAATACGGGCTCCAGAAAAACACGTACCTCTTCATCATCCCAGACCACGCCGGGCAGAACGACCTCCGGGAGAACGCGGACTTCGTTGGGTACCTGAGTTCCTTAAGGGAGGAGGGGTACCACATTGGCCTCCACGGCTACACCCACGAGGGTGAAGAGTTCAACTGCACTTCTGAAGAGGCCAAGGCGAAGCTTGAGAAGGCCCTTAAAATCATGGCGGATGTAAATCTAACTCCCGAGTACTTCCTTCCTCCGAGATACGCCCTCTCTGAGGAGGCCAAGACCATTGTGCTCTCCCACAACCTGACCATAATAACTAGAGACTCCCTGCTCCGCCCAGACGGTACGGAAATTGCCGTCACCAACAGGGAGTACACGTGGTACATATCCCCTTTCAAGCTCCCCTTCAAGCTGAGGGAGGCTAAAAAGGATTACATGAATACGGATGGTGTTTTCTATCTTTCGATACACCCGAAGGCAGTCAACAACTGGGCAGGCATGGAATTCCTGAAGAGGTTCCTGGAGTTTGTAATAAAGGAAAGTCAGGAAAGCCTCCTTACTGCCCAGTTGTAGAGGGCAACCGCCACCAGGAGCATTCCAAAGGCGCTCACCGCGACCCATGCAACCTGGGGCATTATCTCGTTAGGGAGTCTGTGATAGAGCTCCAGCAGGCGGAGGTTCCTCAGCGCGGTTCCGAGCGGGAAGTAGTTCGCTATTGGCCTTGCCCACTCTGGGAGCACACTTTCAGGAATGACAACACCCGCCAGGAAGAGCAGGGGCATCGAGATGAGGTTGACTATGGCGTTCGTGGCCTTTATGCTCCTCGTGCCCATTGCTATCGCCAGCCCGAGGCTCATTGAGAAGACCGCCGCGAGGAATATTATGAGCCAGCCGAGGGCGCTTGGAAAGACGGTCTCTCCGAAGACCAGTTTTGCATAAACTATTCCAATGACTATGCTCACGGTTATGACGATGAAGGTCGAGAGCATCTTTCCAATTAGGAAGTCCCAGGCAGTTGCAGGCGAGGCCGCTATGCGCCTCAGCGTTCCGTGTTCTATCTCCTCAAGGGTTCCGGAGCCAATCATGAGCATCGTGGCGAAGAGGAACTGAATCCCGATGAAGCTCGTGACGTAGAACTGAATAGCGGAGGGCGCTTCTCCCTTCACTTCCCTCTCCTCCAGCTCGAGTGGATTCGTGAGTCCGAGCATGTACCTTTTGAGGTCAGCCACCGTGAAGTTCCCCATTGCATCCGCTGGAACGTACTTCTCCATGTAGCCTAGGGTTATGTTCAAGCGCCTTTCGGTCATCTCCTTCGCAAACTCGGAGAAGAAGCCCTTGATGACGCCGCTCACTATCTGGTAGTTCTGAGGGTCGCTCCTGTCGAAGTAGGCGTAAACCTCTGCCTGCAGACCGCTCAAAACGTTCTCTCCAAAGCCCTTTGGAAATACCAGGAGAACGTCGATTCTTCCGGCTCTAACGGCATCTACCCCAGCGCTCTCGTTGGGGTACCCCCTGACCTTGAAAACGTGGACACCCTCCATCGTCACGTTTTCCATCACGTTAACGATGTCCGCTGCGGTGAAGGGGGCGCTCTCGTTGAAGTATACGACGCCGACGTCAACGGTTATCGGTGGGTTGTGGCCGCCCCATATTCCCCCCAGCAGGGTGATCCACATGAGCGGAAAGACAAATATCCAGAAGAGCGCCATCCTCTCCCTTCTCGTCTCCCTCAAGTCCTTGCCGATTATGGCCTTGATGGCTCTAACCTTCATTCCAATCCCCTCCCGGTGAGCTTCAGGAAAACGTCCTCGAGGGTCGGCTCTTCAACCCTTATCGTCCTTATCTCACTCCCAGCTTCAACGAGCAGTTCGACGACCCTCGGCAGGGCAGTTTTTGCTTCCTCCACGCCAATCCTGAGCGTCCCCTCGCGCTCTATCGTCCTCGGGAACTCCTTTCTCACGAGTTCTGTGCCCTTCAGAATGCCTTCGACGTGTATCACGCTTCCCTCCCCCGCCAGCGACTTCAGCTCGTCCGGGGTCCCGACGGCTATCACCCTTCCCTCGTTCATTATCGCCACCCTGTCCGCTAATGCCTCCGCCTCCTCCATGTAGTGGGTCGCCAGAAGTACCGTCCGCCCCTCCTTGCGGAGTCTCATGATCAGGCTCCAGAGCTCCCTCCTCGACGGCACATCGAGTCCGGCGGAAGGTTCGTCGAGGATGAGGAGTCTTGGCTCGTAGAGAAGCGCTATTGCCAGATTGAGGCGCCTCTTAAAGCCGCCGCTCAGCTCCCTAGCTTTCTTCTTCGCGGGCAGGGAGAACTCCAAAATGAGCTTCTTCACCCGTTCTTTCGGTGCGTCGTAGAGGTCGGCGTAAAAGCGCAGGTTCTCCTCCACGGTTAAGAGGTCGTAGGCCACACTCGCCTGGGGCGCGTAGCCGATCAGTCTGGCGGTCCTCTTTGAGAGGGGCTCACCGAAGACCGCTATCTCACCGGAGTCGTAGCCCAGCCCCTCGGCCAGAATCCTTATGAGCGTCGTCTTTCCGGCCCCGTTCGGCCCCAGGAGCGCGAAAACCTCGCCTTCCTCGACCGCGAGGTCTATTCCCTTCAATGCCAAAAAGTCCCCATAACTCTTCTTCAGTCCCCTAATCTCAAGGGCCTTCATCGGCTCACCCAATAATGAAAAGGGACTCATTCGATATAAAGCTATAAGGAATTCTGAAACTCAGAATAAACCCCGCGGGCGATTCCCTTCTTTGGCCCCCTGAAGAGAAGAACCTCAGAAACCTCCGAAAGGCCGTGCTCACTGGGCGTTACCAGTTCAGCCTCCCTGAAGAAAATTCTCCCAAGGGCAAGCTGCGAGGCCAAATCCCAGAGCCTCAGCTTCATCCCGGCGACCTTCTCAAAACCCGGCAGTCTGTAGTATCCCCGTCTCTCGACTCCCCTGCGGACGTCGTAGCCCTCGTGGAGGGAGACGAGTGTGTAGTCCTGAGTCCTCCTCTCGACCAGGAAGTCCTTGTAGGCGGAGCCGTAAAGGAAGCGCTTTATCCTGTCGGTTTCTTCAATGAAGAATGCTCCGTCATCGCTCAGGACTGATGCGACACCCGAAAACAGTCTTACGGCCTCGAAGGGGTCAAAGTGCGGCATGGTGTGCCCCCATAGAAGGGCGAGGTCGTGTTCGCCCACCAGTGATGGAAGGTCGAGCACGTCGCCGGCGACCAGCCTGAGCTTGGGCGATATCCCTGCTATTTCAAGCCATTTCCAGGCTTTTTTCATGTCCTCAGCTCTTGCTTCCACCAGGGTAAGCTCAGGGGCCGAGAGAGCCTTTGCCGCCGCCACGCCTGCAATACCCGTCCCTGCGCAGAGGTCGAGAACCCTCGATGCCTCAACATCCCGCCCTTCAAAAAAGCTGACTATGGCGTTGAACCTCCTCAGGGCCCTCCCGTCATCCGGATCCATCCACCATCTGAAGTGGCGGTAGAATTCCTCAAGCGACATCGAACCACCGTGAGGTTCTCCGGCGAGGGTTTTAAAACTCTTAAGGCCTCGGCTAACCCTCTTCTCCTCACCGCTCAGCGTGGCTAACGCTCGTCATCGGCCTGAGAAAGTTGATGCCAAGGTTTTAAAAAGAATCCGTCGAGGAAGGAAGGGGGATGAAGAGCGTTTACCGGTCGGATCGCTACCGGATGAAGAGACTGGCACTGGCCGACCCCTCATCTCTTGAAGAGTTCGTGCTCAACCAGCGCGACTATATCGTTGTGGATGTCCTCCACGCTGGCCAGGGCGTTGACTATCTTCATCTCGGGGAAGCGCTCGGCTAACTTGAGGTAGTTCTCGCGCACCTTCTTCTGGAGCTCAACTATCTTGTCAAACTCGGTCTTTATGCTCCTGCTCCCTATTCGCTTCATGCTCTCCTTGACCGGCAGGTCGAGGAGAATGACGAGGTCGGGTTTTATGGCAAAGCGGTTCAGGTCAATGAGCCAGTCCAAGTCCAGCCCCCTCGCCCACTGGTAGGCAAGGGACGAGTAGAAGTAGCGGTCCGATATTACCACCTTTCCACCTTCAAGGGCAGGCTTTATCAGCTTATGGACGTGCTCCGCCCTGTCGGCGGCGAAGAGAAGCGCCTCTGCCTCGTGACTTATCCTGGCGCCATCGATTATACCCTCACGCCCCCCGGTGAGAACCAGCTTCCTTATCAGCTTTCCAAAGGCAGTATCCGTTGGCTCCTTCGTGAGAACAACTTCGTAACCCCTTTCCTCAAGCCACTTTCCGAGAAGTTTTGCCTGGGTCGATTTCCCAGCCCCGTCTATGCCCTCAAAGACTATGAACTTACCCACGATTTCACCTCCGACTGACCAGTAAGCATCCTTTCCTGACCTTTTAACATTTTTGAAATAAGAGTAAAGGAGCTAGAGAACCTTTTTCATATGGTCGACGAGCTTCCACATGCTGCCAAATTCCACTTCTTCCCCGTCCTTGTGGAACTCAACGGCCCCCTCCGGCCTGAACCGGAGGCCAAAATCAAAATCGCCCTTATGGAGCCTGTGAAGGAACACTTCCTTTGGCTTGGGAGGCAGATAGCTGGTCATCATGTCGTTTATCAGCTCTACCTCGAAGCCAAAATGCTCGCTCATGCGTGGAAACATCAGAACGGCCGGTGTGTTCATGGCATCCACCAGGGCTTTCCCATTCACCTTGAAGGAATAGCGCTTGAATATCTCGTGCAGGAAGTCATCAAGAGCGTTTGGATAATAGACGGTGGCCCCTATGTCGTTTGGATGGGCCTCTATAAAGCTCTTGGTCTCCAGTATGGCCTCTATCCCCTCCACATCGATACCGCTCACATAAACCCTCACACCATCGTAATAGTACACGTAGGCAAGCGGAAGACCCTTTCTGTTGGCAAAATCCTTAAGGGATATGAGGGGCATGAGCCTCACGTCCATTATGGTAGAACCTGTGCTGACTATTCCAACCACCATTGCCCTCTTTCCGTACCTTGAGATTGCTCTTCCATCCCTACCGACTATTATAGTGCCGTGGGAAACCGTCCCTATCGCCCTTCCAAGGAGGGCGAGCTCCTCTGGGTTAAACTTGGGCGAATAATACACCTCCATTTCCTACCACCTCGAGCCGCAAATGCCATTAATTTCAAGCCTCGGCACTCATGAATCCACTGATATCCAAACAATGCCCCCGTTCCAAAGTACCTAAAGATGTTAAAACTTTCGAAATGCTGAAGCATCGAGCACCCCACCATTTATCGAAGGGGTATATCACCGGGAGTTAATATACTTTGCGGATATCGGTGAACCTTCACATACATCCTTCACATAACGTACACCCGAGACCATAAAAACACGTCGGAGCCTTATCATATTGACAATAAACTCCCCTAATTTGTGGTATTTATCCAATAGTTTGTTTTGATTCAACCCTTTAAATAGTCACATCGACAGATAGTTTTTTTAAACTCAGGGAGCAGGAAATGATGGAGGCGATAAAATGTCGCTCGAACGGCTTGAGAAACTCCTTGAAAAGGAGCAGTTCGAAAAAATAAAATCCATAAACAACCCCGAGCTCCACGCTTTTTTGGCGGAATGGATTGAGTTGCTTGAGCCTGAAAAGGTCTTCGTCTGCACGGACAGTCCGGAAGACGAGGCCTATGTCAAATGGAAGGCCCTCTACTACGGCGAGGAAAAGATGCTCGAAACGCCAAACCACACCGTCCACTACGACAACTACTACGACCAGGCGAGGGACAAGGCAAACACCAAGCTCCTCGTGCCCGGCGGAAAGAAAATCCCCTTCCTCAACACCAAGGACCGCGACGATGGCCTGAAAGAGATTAAAGAGCTCATGAAGGGTATCATGCGCGGAAAGGAGCTCTTCATCTGCTTCTTCGTCCTCGGACCGAGGAACTCGGTCTTCACGATTCCCGCCGTCCAGCTCACCGATTCGGCCTACGTTGCCCACTCCGACTTCATCCTCTACAGGAAGGGCTACGAGGAGTTCAAGCGCCTTGGAAGAGATGCAAAGTTCTTCCGCTTCGTCCACAGCGCCGGGGAGCTCGATGAGAGGAAGACCAGCAAGAACCTCGAGGAGAGGAGGATTTACATCGATTTAATGGACGACACCGTTTACTCCGTCAACACCCAGTACGGCGGCAATACCATCGGTCTGAAGAAGCTCGCCTTCAGGCTCACAATCCAGAAGGCAGTCAGAGAGGGCTGGCTCAGCGAGCACATGTTCCTGATGCGCGTCAACGGCCCGAACGGCAGGAAGACTTACTTCACAGGTGCATACCCGAGCATGTGCGGCAAGACTTCAACGGCAATGGTTCCATGGGAGAACATTGTCGGCGATGACCTGACCTTCATAATGCCCCTCAACGGCGTCGCCCGCGGTGCTAACGTCGAGAAGGGCGTTTTCGGCATCATACAGGGCGTCAACCCAGAGGACGACCCGATAATCTGGCAGGTTCTCCACTCGCCGGTCGAGATAATCTTCTCAAACGTCCTCGTCAAGGACGGAAAGCCCTACTGGAACGAAATGGGAGTCCCGATACCCGATGAGGGCGAGAACCACAGCGGAAAGTGGTGGAGGGGCAAGAGAGACAAAGAAGGAAACGAGATACCGCCGAGCCACAAGAACGCCCGCTTTACCGTCAGCCTGGAGCACTTCCCGAACGTAGATTTAGAAGCCCTTGACGCCCCGTGCGGCGTTGAGGTCGGCGGAATGATATTCGGCGGAAGGGACAAGGACACCTGGCCACCGGTCAGAGAAGCGTTCAACTGGAAGCATGGAGTAATAACCATGGGCGCCGCCCTTGAGAGCGAGACGACCGCTGCCACCCTCGGCAAGGAGGGGGTGAGGGCCTTCAACCCGATGGCCATACTAGACTTCATGAGCGTCCCGCTCGGTGACTACCTCAGGAACTACCTCGACTTCGAGAAGAAACTCAGAAAGACCCCGAAGATATTCGCCGTGAACTACTTCCTCCGCGATGAGAACGGCAACTGGCTGAACCACAAGCTCGACAAGGCCGTCTGGCTCAAGTGGATGGAGCTCAGAGTCCACGGCGACGTTGAGGCGATAGAGACGCCGATAGGCTACATCCCGAAGTACGAAGACCTGAAGAGGCTCTTCAAGCAGGTTCTTAACAAGGACTACAGCAGGGAGGACTACGAGAAGCAGTTCACCATACGTGTGCCCGAACTGCTCGCGAAGATTGAGCGCATCGAGAAGATCTACCGCGAGCAGG
>JAGHBN010000043.1 GCA_021160985.1 Thermococcus sp. | reverse complement strand
CCCTCCTGACGGGGACTCGCTCCCCCCGAGATGAAGACGCGGTCCCCCCTCGAGCCCTTTTGGAGGTGAGAGCTTGGAGAACCTTGAGATAGTCTACCCGGACCTGTTACCAATCGAGATTCCGCCCAACACTGTGATGCTCAAGGGCCTTGACTGGGACTCCAACGTCTATCTCTTCCGCTCCGGGAAGGAAGCTCTAATCGTCGACACTGGCACGGAGGACAACGTCGAGCGCTACTTCTCCCTCTGGCTCAGCGAGGGCTACCTCGACGGCCTGAGGAAGGTTGTAATCTTCAACACCCACGAGCACTTCGACCACCTCGGCGGAAACCTCAAGATGAAGGGACTGTTTGAGAAGATGGATATTGAGGTCATTTTTGCCGCCCACCGCAAAACGGCGGAGGTCATCGAGCGCTCCGAGGGCCCGGTAATCCTCGACTACGCCTACGGAAAAACGTTCCCGGGTCACAAGGTGGACTTCCACCTCGATGACGGTGACTACCTCAGAATTGGCAAGCGGAGGCTTCTCGTAATCCACACTCCCGGGCACACCGCCGGAAGCTCCTGCCTCTACCTTGAAGGGGAGCCGAGCCTTGCGTTCACAGGGGACACGCTCTTCAAAGGGACGGTTGGGAGGACTGACTTACCCAGCGGAGACCACAGGGCGCTTAGGAGGAGCATCGAAAGGCTGGCGGAGCTTGAGGTTGACTTCGGCCTGCCAGGCCACGGGTGGGCTATTAAGGACTGGAGAAGAAACATCGAGGATATACTGAGGTGGCTCTGATGCGGAAGGGCTCTGTGAAGGAGGTACTGGCCAAGATAAAGTACGACCCCCGGGAGAACGAGGGGGACTACTACATCGTGATCGAGCACCGCGGCGCTTATGGAGATGTCAAGAAAATCCCCGTCGAGATGATAGAGCTCGGACACGGATACTTTTTCGTGGGCGATGCCCAGATACCCTACCACCGCATCCTCAAAGTCGTTAGAAAAGATGGGAAAGTGGTCTGGGAAACCAGGAAGGTCTGATTATGAAAGTTCCTTGAGTTCTGATGTCAGGAGTGCCCATTCCCTGGTATCGAACGCTTCTTTAACTGCGGTTGTTATTACGTAGCCATCGTGAAGGAGGGCGCAGTCCTTAAGGTATGCCACAAAGTCCATCATGTCTTTAAACCCAAGTTCCAGGGCAATATAGCCGAGGTTCTGGACAAAAACCACGCCGCGTTTCCCTTTTTTAGCCGCGCTTTGAAGGGACTGACACAGCTTCTTCTTGAGCGTTGGTATAGATCCCGGGTGGACAGCATCTTCCGCTTCGGTCTTGGTTACCCAGAAGACCTCAATGTCCTCGTCACTAAACATTTCACGGAACTTCTCAGGCTTCTCTCGAACAACGGCAATAAGAACCTCATTAGCCCCAAGAAAATCCCTGAGGAAATATTTGGCCTTTAGGTCGTCGGTAAACAGGTATCCTCCAGGTTCCAGAGTCAGAGGACTTATACCCCTCCTCCTCAAGGACACCATGAGCTCATATATTTTTCGTATTTCATGGTAGTGCTCCTCTTCCATCGCGGTGAGGGTGAGGGCAATCGTCCTAGACTCTTCATCCTGAGCACTCTCTGCCAGAAGCTCATACGTCTTCTTGGCAAAAAGCTCACTCCTCATGCAGTATTTGAGGGCCGAGAGATAGTCATCAAGGCTCTCAAAATAGGGGTAAAACGGGGCGACCTCGACCATGGGAGCCTCGACCTTAACCGGTTCCTCATCGGGATACATTTTCTTGAAGAGCCCGTACAGCCACTCATGATGAAGCATGCACTCCTCACCCATTCTGGTAAAAAGCGCCTTGATGCTGGACATTTTGGCCCTCTTGGCAAGCTCCTCGTAATAGCGTGCTTCCTCCTTTTCATTGAGTATGGCGTAGCTCAAAAGCTCCTTGGGGGATTTGCTCTTCAGGGCTTCCACTATCTTCTCCATCGCGTGAATAGATTCATCAGTAGGTTCCATAATCAACCCTCAACCAACTAAAATAGTAAAACAACAAAAAAGCTTTTCTATCCACATGCCAAGACCAGAGCATGATAGACGCTCACGCCCACTTCGAGTTCTACAAAAAGGATGCGCCGAGAATAATAGAGGAGTGCCGGAGAGAGCTCAAAGCAGTCGTTGATTCCATAACCGAGTACCGCAAAGCTCACCTCTGGAAGAGCTGGGAACTCCTGAAGCCGTACTTTGGGTTCGTAATTCCAACCCTTGGCTACCACCCCAACGAGGCACGCAGGGGAAATTGGGAGAAGGTGAAAAAGGTCGAGGACTTCATCCGCGAGCACTCGAAGGAGATAGCCGCCATTGGGGAGATAGGCCTCGACTACCACTACGCCGAGAACGAGGCGCAGCGGGAGAACCAGAGGGCAATATTCAAGCACTTCCTTGAGCTTGCCCTTGAACTCGACCTGCCGGTCGTGATACACGCCAGGGAGGCCGAGAGGGAGGCGTTTGAGCTCGTCCAGAAAACCGGGGTCGGGGCTTACTTCCACTCATACACCGGAAGCGTTGAGTTGGCCAAGGAAATCGTCGAGAACGGCCACGTAATTGGAATAAGCACCGGAATAGTCTTCATCCCAGAAGTAAGGGCCGTCGCGGAGGCGATAGAACTCGAAAGCATGCTGGTTGAGACGGACGCACCCTACATGAGCCCGGTGAAGGGACAGAGAAACACACCGTGCAACGTCAGAATAGCCATTGAAGAAGTGGCAAAGTTTAAAGGGATCGAGTTTGAGGAAGTAGAAAGGGTGACCGAGAAAAGCACGGCAAAGTTCTTTGGTCTGAGGATTTAGAGGGGGTGCTGGTGTGAAGGTTGGAGAGATAGAAGAGCTCAGAGCTCTCTGCGAGGAGCTGGGGGAGACAGCCATCGTCGCGAGGATAGACTCGTTCGTGAAGCTGAACGAGGGGCTCGAGAGCAAGAGGGGGAAGGAGTTCATAGAGCTATCCCTCCTTGGGTTTGCAGAGGGCCTTCTCGTAAGTCTGAGGCGGAAATACCCGGAGAATGAAAAGGTAAGCGAGCTCCTGAAAAGGGTCAGCGAAAGGAGGGCAGAGCTGGACGAGAGGTTCAGGAAGCCGAAACCACCGCTCTTTGAAAATCCGGAGTAAAATCAGAGCACCCCCACTTCCGCCAGCGTTTTCTTTATATCCTCCACGGCCTCTTTTCCCAGCGGCATGGAAGGGAGCCTCGGCTTTCCGACGCGCCAGCCCCTCAGCTCCATGGCCGTTTTTATGGCACTTATCTGGCTGTACCCTTTCACCACGACCTCGTTGACAAGGTTGACCTTGAGCTGGAGCTCTCTTGCCTTCTCGTGGTCTCCGCGGAAGAAGGTCCTGTAAAGCTCGGCGCAGAGCTCCGGAACGACGTTGGCCACGGCCACGATGGCACCGTGTGCACCCAGCATCCATGAGGGGTACATCACGTCCGCAGTTCCTGCGAGGATCGTAAACCTGTCTCCCATGCGCCTCAGGAGCTCGGCTATCCTTCCCATGTTCGCGCTTGAATCCTTTATCCCAATTATGTTCGAATGCTCCTCCGCGAGCCTCTCGATGACGTCCAGCGGAATGTTGAGGCCGGTGAACTTGGGGACGTTGTAGAGGAGTATTCTGCCGTCCAGCGAGTCCGCTATCCTGGAATAGTGAGTGTAAAGCTCCTCCGGGGACGGTTTGAAGTAGTAAGGCGGGCCGATGAGAAGCGCATCAACGCCAAGGTCGAGAAGGACCCTTCCGAGCCGCACCGTCTCCTTCGTCGAGTTCTCGGTAGCTCCTCCTATCACCGGAAGGGAACTTTCCTCGCGGACTATCCTGACGACCTCAACCTTCTCCTCGAAGCCCAGGTACGGGAACTCACCGTTGCTGCCAAGCGTCACGAGACCGTTGAGGCCAGCCTTCTCGAAGCGGTGCACCAGCTCCCTCAGGAGCCCCCTGTTTACCTCCTCCCTTTCGTCGAAGGGCGTAACGTGCGGAACAAAAACTCCCCTCAACATAGGCATCATTGGGAGTTGTGCGTTCGGGAGTTAAAGGTTATGCCCGAGGTAGAAGTCCGGGAAGAGCTCAGCCTCCTGGACATAACTCCTCCCCAGATTTAGTGCAGTTTTTGCCCTCTCAAGCTCCCTCCCGAGGTAGAAGGCGTGCCTCGGGCTTATCTCGAAGCGCTCAAGGATTGTGTCTATTATCGCGTTCGGCTCCTCGCCGACCACTGTGAGAACGGTCTCGGTTCCGCGGTGGGCGTTCACCCAGATTCTCCCGCCCCCGACCCATATCCTGAAGTAGATTGGTTCGAGCTCGACTGGTCTCTCCCTTGCTTCCACGACCTCTTTGGTGGGCTCGAACCGCCACTCGCTCGTCCTCTTCTCCTTCAGTATGAGCAGGTCGAAGCCCAGATCTTTGGGGGTTTCAAAGAGGTTCATGTCTATCGCCCTTCTCAGCTCCCTCACGGAGCCCCTTGCCTTCGCGCTCGTCTCCGTTGTGAGGAGGAGGTTTATTGAAAGCTCCTTCGCGATTCCAGCGAGCAGGGCGTTTATCCCGACGCTGTCGGCGTCGTAGAGCTCCACCACGTTGCCGACGCCAGCCAGGAGGACATCGTCCGGGTTTCTCTCCCGGTAGAGCTGGAAGGCAGTGACCGAGCGCGCCAGGTGCGGGACGTGCTCAAGGATTAGGTCGGGGATTACAATCCGGTAGCCCAAATCGAGGGCCCTCTCCTTGAGCCTTTCAAGGAACTCGGCCCTCTCCCCGGGCTTAGCTGGGAAAAAGCCCTCTCTCTGGTTGGTGGGAATGAGGACGACGGGCTTTTCCGTCACGAGCTCCTCAAGGTTGGCCTCATCAACGCTCAGAAACAGGTCAGCGCAGTCAAGGGCCCTCTTAATTTCTTTCGTGTTGAGGGAGTCAAAGCTCACCGGCACGTCGAAGCCGTTGTCCTTGAGCCTCTCGCGGATTTCAGGGATTGAGTCAATGAAATCGAGGTTGGCCTCGCCGGCCACCATCCCAATGTCAATTATGTCCGCCCCTTCTCGCAGGTAGTATAGGGCCTTCTCGACGGTCTTTTCGACGCCGAGCTTTGGCGCGTCAACGACTTCTCCCAGAATCCTTGCCGGGAAGTCCTTTCCAGCGGGCAGGTTCCCGATGAGGACGTTCCACGGCTTCCTGAGGGCATTCTCGATGTAGCGTTTGTTCCGGGTCTTGTTTCTGATGTCCTCCACTCTCTTAAGGGCGTCGAAGGAGAAGAGCTCGTCCGCAGGCTTTTCCCTGCTCAGTTTGAAGCCCTCTTTTAGGGCTCTAAGGGTCTGGGGGATGTCCATAGCGTTCCTCGGCCCCTTGAACGTTGGAATTCCTATTTCGTCCTCGATGGGCTGAGCGGAGCCCCTGACGAGGCCGGGAATAAGAATCAGGTCGTAGTCCTCGCTCCTCACGCCAGCTCTCTGCAGGTAGCGGACTATCAGTTCGGGGGTTAAGAACGCCGCGACGCTGACCGGCGTTACGAATATATCACAGCCTCTCCCGTACTTTCTCACGAGGGGTTCGGCAAGTCTGCCAGTAACGAGCAGGATTCTCCCGGAGTGCTTCATGGGCTCAAGTTGTCCCGAAAGTATTTAGGCTTTTGGAAGAAAAGTGAAACGGTGGTAGGCATGATTCACGTGGGAACCTGCGGCTTCTGCGAGAGTCACTCAAAGTACTACCGCGACTTCGATGCAATAGAGGTGCAGCAGACCTTCTACCGGATACTCCAGGAGAAGACGCTCGAACGCTGGCGGAAGGAAGCTCCGGAGGGCTTTACCTTTGCCATGAAAGCCTTTCAGGGAGTAACTCACCCGCCAAACAGCCCAACGTGGCGCAGGAGCAACGTAAAGCCGGGCAAGGACGTTGGACTCCTACGACCGACCAGCGACGTCCTCCACTTCTGGAGGGTAACGCTGAAAGAGGCCGAGATTTTGGGGGCTCGGTTTATACTCATCCAGCTGCCTAAAAGCTTCAAGGAGACCGAGGAAAGCTTTGCCAGCGCCGAAAAGTTCTTTGAGATGGCGGAGAGGAAGGAGTTTGAGATTGCCGTCGAGCTGAGGGGCTGGAGCGAGAAGGGCATCAAGCGCTTCGTCAGGGAGTTCGACGTTATAGACGTCACAGACCCGCTCGTGAGGGTTCCGCTTCACAGCGGCGAGACCAGCTACTACCGCCTGCACGGCCGCTACGAGAACGGGCGGATAATCTACCGGCACTCCTACAGCGACGAGGAGCTGGAGAAAATCAGGGATCGCGTCCTCGGCTGGAACCGCGGAGAGAGCTTCGTCTTCTTCAACAACTCCGACATGTGCAGGGACGCGAAGAGGTTCAGGGCGATGGTAAAGGGATAAGTGGGGCCGTCGTGGCCCCTCTGCATAGGCCAATCAGTCACGGGTCCAGCTCATCACGTCTCAGCCGAGGGTGTCTTCATCATCCCCTCGGTGTTCACTCAAACCCCGGCTTCCTAACCTTCACCACTTCTTTGTTCACGAGCATCGGCGGAACCTCTCCGTTCTTGAAGGCTATCAGGTTTTTAGCGACAAGCTCGGCCATTCCTTCCCTTGCACCGTGGGTCGCGCTACCTATGTGGGGCGCAAGGACAACGTTCTTCAGGCTGAAGAGCTCCTCGTTGTAGTACGGCTCCTCCTCGTAGACGTCCAGACCGGCCCCGGCGATCCAGCCTTCCTTGAGTGCCCTCACGAGCGCCTCCGTGTCAACCACCTTGCCCCTAGCTATGTTGACGAGTATCGCGGTGGGCTTCATGAGTTTAAGCTCCCGCTCGCCTATCATG
>JAGHBN010000036.1 GCA_021160985.1 Thermococcus sp. | reverse complement strand
CTCAAAGCCCCTGGCGCTCCTCTCCAGCTGTGGGAGGAGGATGTCATCAACGAGGTCTGGCTTTGGAAACATTATGGTAACGAGGTGGGTCCCTTTCCTCCTCAGTTCGTCGAGGTAGTTTCCCTTTATGTCCCCCTCTACAAAAAAGAACTCTTCGGAGGGGTCTTCCAAGAACTGGTGCGCCTTGAAGTAAAAGATTCCGTAGCGCTCCCAGCTCAGGTTGGCTGAAACGTTCCGCCTCGGGTCGACGGGGTCTATAACTATCAGCGGTTTATCCTCCTCGGTCTCCCTTTTCACGGTCTTTAGCGCTATCTCTGGCTCCTTCTTCAGCCAGCTCTCTGGGTCTATTACTTTCTGCTTTAGCATGAAGTCCGCCTTCTCAAGGACGTCCAGGAACGAGCCGTACTTTATGACGAGGATTTCGGCCAAATAGCCGGAAAAGCCCCTCACATAAATCTCGCTCCCGTAGGCGTTTATCCCCTTGAGGAAGCGCTTCAAGAGCCTGACCTCGTCGTTCCTGCCGCTGAGGTTCTCAAGGGCCCACCTTGTGTGGAGTATCGAGCGGTCGACCGCTGTCCTAACGTCCTTCCAGCTCCTGACGTCGTAGCAGGGCACGAGGTCAACGCCCACTCCTCTGTATGTTGCCCTTACATAGGGGTGCTCCGCGTAGGCGACCTCGTAGCCGTCAAGGCCTTCAGCAATGGCCTTCCCGAGCTCAAGACCCCTTTCCCTCAGCTCTTCGAGGGGAGTGTCGAGGGGAAAGGCGAGGAAAAGGTCAACGTCGTGGTCTCCGGCCAGATAAGTATCCTTGGCGAGGGAGCCGACAAAATAGGGCTTGACGTCGAGGCCCAGCCTTTCGATGGTTTCCTTTGCGATGCCCTCCAATTCCCTCATCAACCCCTCAACAAGGGCCCTCTCTTCCTCCGTTGGGCGGATTCTCTGGAGGATTTTTTCAAGGACGTTTTCGATTTCCATTGGCTCACCTGTTGATATGATACTATCGAAATATTTATATATCTTTTGTTAATTAGCTGTCAATAGGTGTTTGTATGGAGAATCTTGCCGTTGTTCAGAACCCCTGGTGGAGAGACAGGGATGCTGTTTATCTTGATGAGAGGGTTAAAAGAGCTCTCTCGAAGAACCCCAGGCTCATTTATAAATTTGAACCCGTGAATAAGGTTCTCATAGGGCCTAGGCAGGTAGGGAAGACTACTTACATGAAGCTCGCAATAATGCACCTCATTGAATCTGGGGTTAGCCCGAGGAATATCTTGTACTTCTCCTGTGACCTGCTGAGGGACTATGGGGAGATCGTGTCAGTTGTGCGTTCCTTTCTTAGGGGGGTTCAAGGTAAGGCCTACGTTTTTCTCGACGAAGTCACCTTTGTTGATGAGTGGGAGAGGGCGGTTAAGTTTCTCCTTGACTCCCCTCTATCCTCCAGAATGGTTCTCCAGGTAACGGGCTCAACATCAGCAGGGCTTAAAAGAGAGAGCTTTCCGGGTAGGGAAATCAAAATTGAGGAGTTTCTCCCCCTTGATTTCAGGTTGGTAAGCTTTATTTATGTGCCCGAGCTCAGAGAGCTTGAGCTCCCACACCCGGTTCCGAGAACTTCCCGTGAGTTTTACGAGAACGCTCTTGAGCTCTATCCTTTTCTTGACGAGTTATTGGGGGCTATGGGCCTTTATCTGTCCTCTGGTGGATACCCCCGCTCCATCTATGAGATGCTGGAGGGTGGGATATCCTCAGAAACCCACGAAATGATTTACAACGCAACAGTCTTGGACGTTGTAAAGCTTGGCAGGAGCGAGAGAATTGCACTCTCTTTAATTCTTGGGCTGTTGAGACGCTATGGGGATAGAGTGAGCCTTAATTCCCTCGCCAAGGAGCTCGAAATAGGTTCCCACGTTACCGTCCGGGACTATCTGGAGCTCTTTGAAGAGCTCTTCATCGGCAGGAACTACTTCCAGGTTCGGCTCCACGACATGACCCCCCTCTTCAGGAGGGAGCGCAAGTTCTACTTCCTTGACCCTCTCCTGGTTGGAACGTTCTCCCGGCTTTTCGGTGTAACAGTTGACGAATCGAGGCTCGTGAAGGGAATCGTCGGAGAGCACCTCAGCAGGCTCTTCCCAACCTACTACTTCTACGGCTCAAAGGAAGTTGATTTCATAGCGGGGGACATTGGTGTCGAGGTGAAATGGAGAAGAAGCGTTTCTCCATCTGATTTTCCGAGGGTTGCAATAAAGAACAAGATTCTGCTTTCGAAGGCTGACCTTGATTTCGTTGAGTCCAAGAACCTTGCGATAATCCCCGCTCCATTGTTCCTTTTCCAGCTTCACTCGGCCAGCTCGAACCTCGCAACGGTCTCGTAGATGGGGCCTTTCGGGGTCAGCGTGCTCTTCTTCAGCTCTATTGCATCAACCTCAAACTCGCCGAAGTCCTCGTTGGCCAGTTCCTTCAACGCCATCGCGAGCTCCACCTTGTCCCTCACGAACTTCACCCTGCCGATTGTTATGTGGGCGACGAAGTCTTTGTCCTTCTTGAAGCCGAGCCTCCTCATCTCGCGCTCCACGTCGTTTGCTATAGCCTTAATCCCCTCGTCGTTCTCGATTCCGGCCCATATTACCCTAACGTAGTTCGGGTTCGGGAAGAGGCCGATGCCCTTGACCCGAACCTTGTGCTTCCTGTGCTTCTTTGCTATCTCCGCCAGGGCCTTCTTAACCTCTTCCGCCGTTACCTCGTCAATCTCGCCGAGGAACTTGAGCGTGACGTGGAAGTTCTCCCTCTCGACGAACTTTATCTTTGCTGATTTGTTTCCAATCCTCTCCTGAGCCTTAATGAGGTTATCCCTCACCTTGTCGCTAACATCAATAGCTATGAACGCCCTCATGCCACCACCTGAGAAAAGTTGGGGAGGGGGTTAAAGAGGGTTTCGAATTCTTGAAAATAAAATCTTCACCATCCTAGAAGCCACATCATGATGAACGCTATTACTCCAAGTTCCCACATAGTGTCAAGTGGCAAACTGCCCCCACGTTTTGACTTTGTGTGCTTCAGGACAAATATCACTAAAATATAAAGAAAGATTAAGAGATCCAAAATTGTCCTGTAATTCATTTTCCCACCCCTTAATTATGCCATATTATAGGGCCTCCCAATACTTGCTTGATGGGGATTCTCTTATTGCATCTGCTGACCTCTCGTTAATTTTGTGATAGGATTAGTAATCATAGTATCATGACTAGTGATTACCGGTACAAAAATATTACAATGGAGGGGGCAATAGCACAAAATTTGTTATTCCTGAAATTAAGGCTGAGACTATTGCTGTTCTTGTGTCTTTAAGCTCTTTCTTTAAATTCTTGGCTAGGAAGTAGTAAGATAGTCCCCATGCAGTGAGTGTGCCGATATCTAAGAGCACATGTGTTATCCATAGGGGGTATGCATTTATAAAATAAGGGATTGCCTTAATTAGTATCGCCACAATTCCCCAATACGCTAGTGGATAGAAATTTAAACAGGAGGTTATTCTGATTTTTCTAGATTTTGTGATTTTTATTATTGCCCTAGTTGTCAGTACGGTCAGGACAGCCCACAGTGTCACTTTTAGTACGGAACCTACAATTATCTGAAGTGCAAGAACTTGAAATTCTCTAGTTATTAGAATTGGAGCTATTTGATGGATGTGAAACAAAAAGCCAACGGCGAATATTTGAACACCAGTATCAAAAAACTCGTCCCTCAAAAATAAAAACAGGAATCCTGCTAGAATTAATCCACCAATGATTATCTCCAGCGTATTTCCGTATTTGCTCAGATAGTACCCCATAAAATATGCGTATATGGCTAAAAGAAAGTACAGGGCTGCCTCTTTCTTGTTTTTGACGAATTCATTGGTAGCAACCCATATCGTTCCTATCATAAATGCTCCCACCAATGATGAACTTGGCAAATTTCCACTGCTTTGTGTTATTAAAAAGAATGCGGTCATACAGAGGGTCACGAGGAGAATTGTTAGATACTTTGAGGGGAGGGAATATATTTCCTTAAATCTTGGAGAGGTATATGTGGTTATGATTCCCCACATCATCCCAATGAATAACGGAATCGTCTGGATGTAGAAGACATCATTGCATACCGCAGAGTATATCGTAAGAGCGTAAATAACTAGGATGGAATATCCCTGCAATTTTCTTGGGTTGTCTATTTTGGCTTTAGTGGTTATGCCAGTGGCCGTTAGGTATCCCATAATGCTCAGAGTGACTAGAAGATATATCATTATGAATGTCAAGTTTTTCTCCCAGTACATAAAGGGAAAGAAGGCAAAAGAAAAAATAAGTGCCGTGATTGTGCTGAGGTTTATTTTGGCCATCACTATCACCCTGTTGGTGCGATGACAAAAATGTCAATACTAAACTGTGTTCCGGCGACTGCTCCTAACAATGCGCCAACTGCGGCGGGTAATCCGGCCCCTGCTGCCAGAATACCCCCAATGGTGCCACCAAGGCCTGCTGATATTGCAGATTCAACGGGATCTCCTCCCATATACCCATACACGAGAATTCCAGTCCTTTCATTGAATTCGACTGGAACTTCAAAGGAAGAACTAGCCCACCATCCGTGGTGAGGAGTGCTGAACTCGTAGAACGGGTATCCTGCATTGTACCTGAGGCCTTGATACTCCCAGTCTTCACTTCCTAGTGACTTTACTCTGGAGGGATATATGTTGAATCCCTTATTAGTTGCTATCTTCACGTGGTAAGTACCTATTGGAAACCTGCCAATGACTATCTTGAAAGACCCTTTTGAATTTTTGGGGACAGTGTATATTCTATAATTATCAAATTGTTGGGGATGTTTGTATTCCTGTCCATCAACTTTCACTATTGTGGTAACCTGGGCTGTTAAACCCCAACCTGCTGGTTCGTAAGAGTTTCTGTGCGCTTTTTCTGAATTCGTCTGCCAAGATATGGCCATTGCTCCCCCTGCAGTCACTCCAACCATCAGCAGTCCCAACAGGACTGCGAGGAGTGGTTTCCATCGCACGTTGTTCACCTACAATGGATTTTTGCAGTATTGACTGTGCAACTAATCTTTATAAGCTTTTCCTTTTACTCCAAGTAAATGCTTCTCCTTTTTTTTCGAGTATTAATTTATTTTAACGTGAGTTTTCTGCTTAGAACTCTCCAAAAGAAGCCGGAGTAAAAGAGTTGCATGGGGGTGCAATGTCCTTATGTGTGAGATGTAGCCCTTCAAACTCAACGGATTTTATTCTCCGTCACGACCTCCGTCCGGCCAGCACCAGGGCGGTTCCAGCCAGCATTCCAACTACGAGCACTGCACCAATGGTTTTTCGTCCGCCCCACTTTTCTTTGGGCATATCTTCTTCTCTCTGCACCTTCTGAACCCCCAGGGGCGCGTCAGGTGGATTAAACTCTGTGGGGCGTAGCTCTACCTTAACGGGTATCTCTTTGAAGGATGTTCTTCGGGAGTTGCATTTTTCGCTGCCCTCACCCCTGTTGAAGGGGACTGTGAGAAGTGTTCCGTTCGAAAGAACGAGCGCTGAATCTCCGGTGATTCCTGCGGTCTTCCCGGAAACGTTCTGGTATATCAGAGGGTTTCCATTACCGTCGAGGATAAAGGTTCCGGTGGTCGTCCCGAAGGCGCAGGTCTCCCCGCCGCAGGACACCCCAAGTACCTTTATAGCCCAGAAGGCGTCCCAGTCCTTCTCGTGGGGGCAGGTGTAGGAGTTGAACCACTCGATTCTGCCCTCTGTGGATACCTTCAGAACGAAGTAGTTGGCTATCCACGGCGCGTCGCTTCCACCTCCGTAGACCCCTGCGATGACCGCGTGCTCTCCGGAGCGGAACGCTCCATCAACCCTATCGTAATAGCCCGTGTTGAGAACCTTTGTCCATAACAGGCTCCCGTTCAACGAAACCGCCCCGATGAGGATATGGGACTTTGGGTCTCCTGGAAAGCTGACGGTTCCGGTTACGATGAGGGCATTGCCGAGGGGCACAACATCCTCCAGGTAAATGCCAGTTCCTGGGACTGTTTCCTCGGTTCCGTTCAGGAGAAGTTGGTAGGCCCTTATAGTGGCTCCATCTGGGCTTATAACCCCTAACAGGTTCTCGCTCACAAAAACGACACTGCCATCGGGTAGTACTCCGGCATCGTCTGCACTCATGTTTTTTGCCCAGAGGAGGCCTCCATCACCGTCAATTCTGGCGAGGACACCGCCGACGAGAGTTACTCCTTCAGGGGCAGGTGCGAGGTGAAATTTGATCCCTGCCGGAAGCTCTTCCTCCCAGGGGACTTTCAGTTCTCCAGTCAGCTTCATGAGGGTGCCGTTACCGGTTAAAACGTATATGCCGTCCCCTGAAACCACCGCATCTTCGAGCGTCCAGTCCTGGGCGAGTGCGTGGTTTGGGCAACACAACGGAAGCAGGGTTATTAAGAGAACGATGTAATGGAACCTCGGCGTGTTCCTGTTTCCCTGTTGCATAGCACTTACCCCTTCTCTAAAAGTACATATCCACGCTTATATAATTTTCCCCAGGTTTTAGTAATGAAAAATACTGCCTTCCTAGGTGATAGTGTCTTGGTAGGTTTTGATGGGTCGCCCAAAATGGCCGAAGGTGGATAAAGTCTAAAGAGAAAGAGCTCACTCCCTCACCACAACAGGGAACTCCTCCCAGGGGAAGACGATCCACTTGTCGGTTCTGAAGACGTAGAAGTCGGGGACGACCTTCGTCCAGGGCTTCATGCTGAGGCAGGCGACCTTTACTTCCTTTGCCCCGGCCTTCTTGACCTCTTCGATGACGACTTCGAGGGTCTTCCCTGTGTCGCTCACGTCGTCGACGATGACGACCCTCTTGCCCTCCAGCGAGCCGTGGAGCGGAATCGTCACGACGGGCTTCTCCATTCTGTCGTCTATGCCCTTGTAAAACTTGACGTCTATGACCTTGACCTCAAGGTCGCCGAGGATGTGGCTGAGTCTCACGGCCGGGATTAGTCCGCCCCTCGCGACGCCGACGATGACGTCAGGCATGAATTTCTTTCTAAGTTCATCGGCCAACGCGAAGATTGCCCTGTCGATCTGCCACCATGTCAGATAAACTTTATCCATCTCAACACCTCCAAGTGCGCGGGTTCTTTGTGATTGGTAGACGTTAAAACTTTTGATTTAAAAACCCTGTGTTTACACCGATTAGTCAAGAAAAGAGAAAAGAGGGGGTTGGGGTTAGCTTATGACGCACTTGCTCCACCCGCATCTCGGGCAGGTGGCACATCCACTCTCCATTTTAAGCTCAACGAGCTCCCCGTCCTTCTCGTAACATACTGGACAGTACGCAACGCCGAGGAGCTCCTTAATTTTATCCTCAGGAATCTCGGGCCTCTCCAAGCGGTGGGGAGGTTCGTGCTTTGGCTTTACCGTGGCGGGGCTGCTTATCGAGAAGCTCATGCTGGTGCTCTCGGCTTTCTCCTTCCCGTTTGTGCCGTTGAGTATGGCCTCGACGTTGATGAACTTCGCCAGCCAGGGCTCGGCCTCAACCACAGCTTTCAGCTTCTCGACGGCGTACTTGCTCGGTTTGGCCTTGACGCGTTGCTTCTTCTCGCCCTCGACGCTGTACACCTGCACAGACAGCGAGCCGTCGCGGTAAACGGTTACACCCTTGCACCCGAGCTTGTAGGCGAGCAGGTAAGCGGCCTTGACGTCCTCGACGGTGGCGTCGTTCGGCATGTTGATGGTCTTGCTCGCTGAATCGGTGAGCCAGAGCTGGATGTTTGCCTGAGCCAGGAGGTGGTCGAGCCAGTGGATGTCCATCGCCGTGACGAAAACGCGCTGCACCTCCTCTGGAATCTCCTCAAGGCCCTGCACCGAGCCGTAGTTGTCGCTTATCTTCTTGAGTATCTCGTCGTTGTATAGGCCGCGCTTCTTGAGCTCAGCCTCAAAGACCGTGTCGACGTAGTAGAACTCGCCGACGGTGACGCTCTTCTTGTAGACGAGCGCGAATATCGGCTCGATACCGCTTGAGGTGTCTGCTATCATGCTGACCGAGCCCGTCGGCGGACAGGTGGTCACCATTCCGTTCCTGACGCCGTGCCTCTTGATCTCCTCAACCAGCTCGTCCCAGGGGAGGTTCCATATCTCGCGGTGGTAGAAGCCCTCAACAGGAAGTTCTCCCTCTGGATATTTGGTCTTCTCGTAGAGCGGGAACGGCCCGCGCTTCTTGGCGGCCTCAATGCTGTACTTGTAGGCGTAGAATGTCAGGTACTCGGTTGCCTTG
>JAGHBN010000086.1 GCA_021160985.1 Thermococcus sp. | reverse complement strand
GGCCTTGAGATGGAGGAAGCCCTCGACGCCAAGATGCTCGGAACTCCCTACCCGGAGGAAAAGGCGAAAGAAGGCATAAAAGGCAAGAAGTGTCCGGTGTGCGGCAGGGAGGCCAGGTTCGTAGCAAGGTTTGCGAGAACCTACTGACTTCCGTTTGTTCCTAATTTTTAAACTTTAAAACAAAAATTTGGGGGTCAGGAAGGAACCTCAATTCCCTTTTCTTTGAGAGCTTTTTTCAGCAGTTCGTTGGCTTCCATAAGGGTCAGGTATGCCCTCCTGACGTGCATCATGAAGGGCAGCCAGCGGATGCGGGAAATCTGCTGGGGGCTTCCATAGCTGAGGGCCGTCTTGAACTCCTCGCTTGCGTTCAGCCAGAGCTCGTGCGCGAGGCTGAGGGTATCGTTGTCAACACCGTTCTGAACACTGAGATTGTAAAGTTCCGAGAAGGTCTTGTTCTGGTGGAGGTAGAGGTAGTACCATGCTAGGGCAGCCCCAACGACACCAGTGCCGCTGTTCGCAGCTTTAACTGAGCCGGCTGCAGGTATTAAAGTCATCATCAAAATTAACCCTATTGCGGTTATCTTCTTCATGGGATCACCCATATGTATTTACCTCGTCCTGTTTTTAACCTTTACTTTTACGAAGTTAAGACCAAGTTTTAAAAATGGCCAGAGTAGTCTGCTACATGATACTTGGAATCCACGATGGTCACGACGCGGGTGCCGTGCTGATAGAGGGGGAAAGGATATTCGCGGTAAACGAGGAGAGGCTGAACAGGATTAAGAAGTACCGCGGCTTCCCTGAGATGAGCGTGGCAAAAGTCCTCGAAATGGCAGATGTTTCGCCCGAGGAAGTTGATGTCATAGCGGTTGCAGGCATATTCCGGAAGCAAAAACGCCTTCTGGAGCTGGAGGAGAACCTTCGGAAGACATTCGGGCCGGATTTCAAGAGGAAGGTCCTCTTCGTCGAGCACCACTTGGCTCACTCTGCCTCGGCTTACTACACCTCCGGCTGGCGGGAAGCGGTAGCGCTCAGCATCGACGCGGCCGGTGACGGGTTGAGCTCCTCCGTCTACATCGGGAGAGAGGGTGAGATGATAAGAATAGCCCAGAGCACGTACATCGACTCCCTTGGGGACTTCTATTCTTCCGTTACCGAGCTTCTGGGCTTTAAACCGATGCGCCATGAGGGCAAGGTAATGAGCCTGGCCGCCTACGGGAGGCCGGCCTACGACCTGAGCAACATCATAGAGCTGAACGGGCTGAGCTTCGACAACCATCTCGGCGTGGTGGGTGTCGAAGCGACAAGGAAGCTCGCGGGGCTCTTTGGCTACCCCCTCCGTCACTCAAGGGGGATAGCCCTCCAGATGAAGCGCGGAAATCTTGAAGGGGAGCTCCAGAAGAAGGCCATAGAGATAGCCGCCAGCGCGCAGGCGCACCTTGAAAAGCTCATCGAGGAGCTGGGACTCAAACTGGGGGGATACGACCTTCCGCTCGCCTACGCGGGCGGTGTTGCCCAGAACGTTAAGGCCAACGCGGTACTGAGGAAGATATTCGGAGACGATGCCCTCTGGGTCTTTCCGGCTATGGACGATGGAGGCCTCGCTTTCGGCGCGGCGATCTTCGTTAAGGCCCAGTTTGAGAGGCTCGAGGGCAAGTGGAGGCCCTTCAAGCTTGAGCATGTCTACCTCGGCCCATCCTACAGGAAAGAAGAAGTTGAAGAGTTTCTGAAAGGGGAAGGGGTCGAGTTCGAGGAAGTTGATGATGTCCCCGGTTTGGTTGCGGACACTCTCGTCGAGGGCAGACTCGTTGGGTTCTTCCAGGGGGCGATGGAGTTCGGGCCGAGGGCCCTGGGCAACCGCTCAATTCTGGCAGACCCGAGGGACGAGAGCGTCAAGAAGAGGCTCAACGTCGCCCTCCAGAGGGACGTCTTCCAACCCTTTGCGCCCTCAATACTCTGGGAGAGGGCTGAGGAGTACCTCGAAGACCTCGATGGGACTCCAAACGAGTTCATGACGATGAGCTACACGGCAAGCAAGGAATTCAGAAAGGGCGCCCCTGCGGTGGTTCACGTGGACGGCACGACCAGACCGCAGGCGGTGAGGAGAGAGATAAACCCGAGCTATCATGACGTAATCAGAGCATTCGAGCGGCGGACCGGCCTGGGTGCGGTGCTGAACACGAGCTTCAACATGCATGGAGAACCGATAGTCTGTTCGCCGGCAGACGCGCTGAAGACGTTCAGAAACGCCGGACTGGATGTCCTGGTGGTTGAGGGATTTGCAGTGTGGGGTTCATAAAAAGTTAAAGAGGGCCTTAATTTTAAAATTTCTCTTCTATGTAGGCCCTTATCAGCTCCTTGGTTGCGAGGAGGCCCTTAACGTGCGTCCTCTCCATGCCGTGACTTGCGTGGACGCCGGGTCCAATGAGGGCAACGCGGAAGTCCCAGCCTGCCCTTAGGGCCGCTGAACCGTCGGAGCCGTAGTAGGGGAAGACGTCAACAACGTGGGGGATGTTGTTCTTTTCTGCCAGCTCGATGAGTTTTGTCGTCATCTCGTAGTCGTAGGGCCCGCTTGAGTCCTTGGCAGCTATTGAAACGGCCGTCTCCTTTCCAGCAACTCCGTCGCCAACAACGCCCATGTCAACGACGAGGAGCTCTCTGGTCGTCGCAGGGTAGCCGGCTGAACCGCCGTGGCCGACCTCTTCGTATGGCGAGAAGAAGAACGCCACCGGGAGCTTTTCGAGGGCTCCCGCTCCGAGGTCAAGCATCAGGTCTATCATGACCGCTACGCTGGCCTTGTCGTCGAGGAAGTGGGCTTTAACGAATCCGTTGACGTACTCGAACTTGGGGTCGAAGGCTATGAAGTCACCGGGCTTTATGCCGAGCTTCTCCGTGTCCTCCTTCTTTTCCACCTCTGCATCGAGGCGGATGTACATGTTCTCCTCCTTGCGCTCCTTCTTGCCCGCCTCCCTGTTCACGTGGACACTCGGGTTCTTGAGGAGGAGCGTCCCGCGGTAGCGCTTTCCGGAGCGGGTGATTATCGTGCAGTACTCGCCCTCGAAGGCCGGCAGGAGGAGCCCGCCAACGCGCGTAAAGCTCAGATGTCCATTTGAGAGGATCTCCCTGACCATCGCACCGAGGGTGTCAACGTGGCCCGCTATGACGAGCTCCGGCTCCGGATGGTTGTAAGCGAGCAGAGCTCCCTTGTTGGTGTAGCGGGTCTTTATTCCAGCCTCGTTGAGCCTCTTTTCAATGTGGGCGAGAACCTCCCTCGTGTAGCCTGTCGGGGAGGGTATCTCGAGGATCTCCTGGAGAATTTCAACAACACGCTCCATCGAGATCACCGTGTAAAAGAAAAATTGAGGGTTAAAAAGGGCACCGGTCAACCCATGAAGGCGCTCAGCCCAACGAACAGTCCGATGACGAAGAGCGTAATGACGAAGGTGACGCTTATCGCTTCCTCGGCCTTGAGCCTGTACTGGGCCAAGATTGCATTGGCCGCTATTGCCGGAGGCATGCTTGCCTCAACGAGCACGGAGTATAAGACTTCTGGCCGTTCCCATCTAAGTGTGAGAAAAACGAAGGTGAATGGGACGGCTATCCTGAACATACCCACCTCAACGAGCTTCCTCCACTCAAAGCTCCTCAGCGTTATCCGGGAGCCAAAGTAGATGAGCAGGAGGGGGATGCTGAGCCAGCCGATTGTTTGTATCGGCTCAAGGATTCGGTTTGGAACCCTGACACCTCCTATAACAAGCGCCAGCGAGAGGAGGTTTGCCACCGTTGGCGGAAACTTAAGGGCCTTCAGGAAGCTATCTTTAACTCTCGCGCCCCCGCTGGAGTAGTGCGCCGCTATGAAAGTGACTATCGGGATGACTATCATCGAGTTTGTGGTCGAGTAGAGTATGGCCGGCGTTATGTCGTCGAGAAAGAGGCTCGCTATTGGAAAGCCCAGTGCGGCCGTGTTGGGGTAGACTGAGAGAACCATCAGAGCGCCGGCCCAGGGGTCGTTTTTGAGCTTAAAGCGGCCGTGGAGGTATGAGGTTGAGAGGCTTATCCCAATCACCAAAAAGACGTAGAGAAAGACTGTCTTTATGCTCAACAGATAAGCTAAATCCTTGCTCGCCACGTTCCCGAAGATGAAAAGAGTGAGGAGGAAGTTATTAATGAATATTCTGAGGCGGTCGAAGGGTTTTTCATCCCGGAGTAGCAGCTTTAGTGCGTACCCTGCACCTATCAGGGAGAGCATTTCGGCTATGTCCACCTGTTGCAAACCCCCTCAGCGCCTTTACTGGGTCTTTAAGACTGCAATCCCCCCTTCATACTCGATGCCGACAACGGTTGTGCTGGATTGCGCGACTTCTTCCAGCTTATCCTGGATTAGCTTTTCAATGTTTTCCGGAGGTTTGTCACCTATCTTCACAACTATGAGCACAGCTTTCCCGTCTCTTGATAGGTAGCTGGAGGCCCAGGTGTCCATTAGCTGCTCCCCTGAGAGGTCGAGGGGCACCCCGTAGGGTCTTGTCAGTGTGTAGACTCCAGCAACTCCGTTCAGGCCGGCGAGGGCCTCTGCAACCTTCTCAATTGTCTGGAGGTCATCTCCCCCCATCTGATCCCTGCTGGAAAGGACAATGTATGCACTAGATCCGTAGACCTTGAGTTCTGAGGCTCCACTGTAGTTCATCAGCTGGGCAATGCCCCCCATGAGGGTGAGGGAAATCAGGAACACTGCGAGGCTTCTCCTTAGAATCCCTGTTTCCCCGCTGCCTTCGTCCTGCAGGACCTTCTCTGCACTCAGGGGCCACCAGAACACCAGTTTGTCCCCCAGGATCCGTAGGGATAGGGGGAGCACGGCGTTGAGGACAATGAAAACCGGAATTGCAGTCAAAAGTGCTGTACCGATGCTTTCCACGATTGAAAGCCCGAATAAAACTGCGGCTGCACCTGAGAGTGCCGTGAGCAAGAGCATCCCGTAGCGGCTTTCTTTTAACACCTTTCCTGCGAAACCTTCCTCGGACGTTGAAAGTACCAGGCTTTTTCTGAATGATTCAATAATGTGGTAGGATAATGCAAAGGCTAAACCGGATGTCAGCAGGAGGCTTATAACGGTGAGGATGGTTTCTGGCGACAGCATCTCATGTATGGTGCCTGACACGATTTTCAGGGAAACGAAAACGGTAACGGTGGATATCAGGGTTGCGAGAACGGCACCCCTGAGGCTTACGAGCAGTATCAGAGCTCCGAGCAGGGTGAGTGCCAGGACGAGTGGGGTGAAATCTGCCTGTTTTTCGGGAGATGAAACCGCTGGCTCAAATGGAGCTATCACGGTGATCTCGGCGGTGGGGCTAGTGGAAGCAAAGGCTGCAGAGAACACTTCTACAACTTCTTTGGAGGTGACGTTACCCGTTTTGTCGTGCTGAGTGACCATTACGATGAAAGAGCTGTCGTCGGGCCCTTTGAGGGTCAGAACATGGTTTTCGTGCATCTTGATGGCGCTCTCGTATATTTTTTGGGATATTTCGGAGACGTCGGATTCAGTTATCAGTTCGGAGTGTCCTTTAAACTCCCATGCCAGTTCGGCTATGGTCTGGGCAGGCAGTTGAATCTCCGTTCCAAGGATCTCCGGTTTCCAGGAGCTCAGCATTTGGATAGTCGCATTCAGGGAGATTTCTTTGAGATTCCTCTGAGTTAGCGGGTATTCCTCCGGTATTTTTTTGAGGAGTTTTTCGAGGATCTGCGAACTCTCGGGGCTTGAATTTGAGAGAAGTTTCGGGGCTATGATTTCGTCAAAGACCTGGACTGCAGCTTCTCTGGGGGAAGCTCTGGAGTAGAACTTTTTGACGAGCACGCCTGAATACTGGCCAAACGTCCTTGTAAATATCACACCCAGAATCTCTTCTTGAGATTTCCCGCTAAGATTTCCGGCAAAGTACGAGGTTATCGTCTCGGTCACTATTTCGGAGAATGCCGGAGGATAGTCTATGGCAGTATTCGAGAGCCTTTCTTCGAAAACTCTGGAGGCGGCGGCAGTTGCAGCCTCCTCCGGGGAAAGCATCTGGGAGTTTTCAGCTTTTTCTGTTTCGTCCCCCTCAGAAGACAGCATGACAATGATTTCCAGGGCCGCACTCCGAAGGGCCTCCGGGTTTGTGGACAGCACTCCGGGGTATCCGCTTTCCCGTTCGTACTTCACTATCATCTCCGAGATGTTGTACGAGAGCGGTTTTAGGTCATCCGGGAGCTTCGTTGAGAGGGTATCGCTGAGGATGGACGTCTCTATGCCCTCCAGGGAGGTGTTCGTCCGGAGCATCGAGTAGTATTTTTTGGGAACGTTGCCAATATTCAGGGCAATTGCAATGTTTACTGCAGCTTTCCAGGGGTCCTCTTGGGACTTAACTTCCTTCACGATGAGACTCATCTCCCGCCCGGATACGTTTCCAAGGTGCGGGAAATAGTAGCTTGAAGAGCTTGATGACAGAACTGAAGGCATCTCGGCAAGGCTCTCATTCACGATCTGGGAGAGCACGTCAATCGGGTTGTGGGTGTTGCTGAGTATGGCCGTCTTGCTTCCCTGTTCGGCATCGTAAGCGAGAACCTTCGAGATGAAAGTTTCCCCGAATTCCCTGTCAAAGGTTTTGTAAGGGGAGGTGTTCATGCTCTCGAGAATATAATTCGCAGTCACATTTGCAAAGAGCTCGTCGGTCATTCCTGCATATCCGCTTTCTTTGTAGGCAGGATACGTTGAGTAGAAAACGTAGTAAATGAAATCCTCGCCAATATTCAGGTATGCTGAAAGGCCCCCCACTTTACAGGAAGGGGCCGTACCCGTTTCGTAGGCGTGCATCCAATCCCGCAGCCACCTGTACGTCCAGGTGGCCCTGAGGAAGACTACGGTGTAGTTTTTCTGAAGAACCTGCAGGTGGTTTTTGAAATCAGCCACGCTTGGAGTGAGATTGTTGACAACATCATGGGCGGTGGTCAGATTCCGATGGATTGGCGAGTATTCTCTGCTTGATTCGTTCAAAATCCTCTGAACTCTCAGGAGTTGCTGCTCCTTCTGGGATGCACTGAGATACGCTTCCTGATAGGCTTTCAACATTTCGGGAAGTGTAGAGTTCAGCGGTCCAAACAGGGGGTATATCTCGATGCTTTTGCTCAATATGACTCCAAAGCTCCTGTTTGCGTAAACCAAGGTGCTGTATATTTCCCTCGTGAAGTCTGTGGCGTTTTTCAGGGATGCGAGAGCCACTTCGGAGGCATGGTCTGAAATTTCCCTTTCCAGCTCATAGTGGCTAGACACTTCAATGCCCATCGTTTCGAGCTCTTCCTTTGCACGCAGATATGAGGTGTAAGTCTCCTCCGATGAGACGTCCACTCCTGTTACCTGGAGATACACGACTTCTGGGGATGTCAGGTTTGGAAACTCATCTATAAGTGCTTCCGGATTCCATGGAGTTTCAGGCTCTATCATGCCTGATGTAGCTCCTGCTTTTATTGGTAATAACAGTGCTGTCGACGAAAGCAGAGTGAACATTAGCCACAGGGAAAGCATCATATTGAATCCCCCGGATTTGGGGCGCAAAAATTTCATTTTTTCCACCTTTTTCACCTGTACGCGGGCATTTAGATTGGGCTCTTAAAAGTTCTTCTGAGCAAAAATGGGGCATGGGCGGTTGGCCCAAAGCTACCGATAAACTTTTATATATCTAGTGCACTAGTTAGGTACAGAAAAGTGTACTACAAAAATCTGTACCTGGTGGTAGCATGGAAGATCTGAGAGCCCAGCTCGAAGAGCTGAAAAAGAGGCTGGAGGTGCTGGAGGAAAGTATTGACCCCGTTGATGAGGTCATGCTCTCGATAAAGGCCCGCCTCAGGAGAAAGCTCGAAGGCGGAAGCCTGCCCGAGATAGACGAGGAGAGAGCTGCGAAAACCCTCAAGGCCCTCGCCAATCCGGACAGGATTAGGGTGCTCAAAATGCTCTCTGAGAAGCCGATGGGCTTCAAAGAGATAAAAGAAGCACTGGGCGTGGAGAGCCCGACCGTTTCACACCACCTGAAGCTTCTCCTGAAAACAGGAATGGTCAGGAAAGGCGAGAGGTATGAAATCTCGCCCGACGGACGTCTCTTTTTGCGCTTGCTTGAGATAATAACTGCCCTCGAGGAGGTGGAAGAATGAGTTTTGGTTGGAAGTACCGGGCCGTTCCTCACGAAGGTCCAAGGTTCAGGATAGCGGAGTACCTCAAAGCCCTCACGGCGATACTGCTCATCGTCTGGCTGTTCAAGGGGCCGCTGAGGCTTGAGGCCTACAACGACCAGCTGGTCTACGCCATCGTGGCGCTTCTGTTTGCATTTGAGCTGCTCTCGGTTGGCAAGTGGTTCGGGGTGACGATAAGCGGAATAGTCTTCGCTCTAGCCAAGGGCTTCTTCTGGACGAGCGTCTTCCTGTTTTTCGGAGGGTGGCTGGGAATGTCCGAGGCGCTCCACGACTACGCGGGAACGGCCTTCGCCTATGCAGTCGTCCTCGTCATAGCGGGAATTCTGCTGGCGAAGTTCGATGAGAGGAGGCTCGACATCAAAGTTGAAGGCAAGGCATACGAGTTCGAAGGCGCCGATTTCGGCGGGGTGAGGCTCAAGGGAGCCGGCAAGGCCTATCCCGTGAAGTTCGGAAGGAAGAAGGTCGGCTGGGTCGTGGACGGGGAGGTCACGGTCGAGGCCGATACGCCTCTCGGTAGGGTGACGAAGAGGCTCCTCAGCCCGGTCATCGTGTGGACCGAGGAGAAGATAGCCGGGCGGAAAACTTCCGCGGATCCAGGCTTCGTCTCAAGGGTGAACGACCTCGTGAATCCCGACAGGCTCTATCGGAAGGGCAAGAAGGACAGCGTGGTTGATCTGGGATTCATCAAGGTCTACGAGGGCGAGGGCTTCGAGTACGTGAAGCTGCCTTTCATTGAGGTCATAGATACACCTCACGGGGAGAGAGTCAGGGTTGGCCCGATACACATCCATGACGGAATCGCTGAGAGGCCCGGGGGAATGCTGACCATAAGGGAGCTCCGCAACGGCTTCCAGCTCACCAAGGTCGGCGAGAGGCTGAAGATTCAGACGGATGAATACTCCATCGAGGTGGATGGTGAAAAGGTTACCTACAGGAGCGGAAACGAGAGCCTCAGCTTGGGCGAAACCGTTTCCCTGCGCTCGGGCGACGTCTCGGTCAGCGTCGGCAGGGGAAGGGCCAAGATACGCATCGAGGACGTCGTGATCTCC
>JAGHBN010000068.1 GCA_021160985.1 Thermococcus sp. | reverse complement strand
GGTGTTTCTGAGCGCCGACGTGCCAGAGGGATGGGGTGCAAAGTTTCTCGCCGGGGGAGAGCCAGTTCGGGCGGTCAGGGTCTCCGGCGAGAGCATGGTAAAGCTGGTTATGGACGTGCCCAGTGATGCCCCCGTGGGCATGTACAACGTCACGGTAAGAGCCGGAGACGCAGAAGAGCGGCTCGGAGTGTACGTGAACAGAACCCACGCGGGAGAAAACGGGACGCTCTCAATTAAGGTCACGGATGAGGAGTCAGGGTCATACATCTCCGGCGCCAGAGTAGAGCTTCTCCAGGCCGGGGAGATGGTTGCGGAAGCAAAGACGCTCTCGGACGGGACGGCCGTTATAGAGGCCCCTGAGGGAAGCTATACCGTCAGAATCTTAAAAGAGGCCTACAAGGAAGTGGAGAAAAACGTAGAGATAAAAGCAGGCAAGAAAAAAGAACTTCACGTAAGCATGCAGAGGCTTCCATACTACCTGGAGGTCAGCGTCCCGGAGCCATCAAAGAGCCAGGTGCTTGGACGGACCTTCACCTACGTCGTCGTCCTGAAGAACCTGGGAACGCACGACGACACCTACTCGCTGAGCCTGCAGGTGCCGGAGAACTGGGGTGGAATGGTGGTGGAAGACCCGTCGTCCCACACGGGAATAACCAGCGCTTACATCGGCGCAGGGGAGGAAAAGCGTCTCTACGTTCTCCTGATACCCCCCGACACGGCAGAACTCGGGACATACCGCTCAACTCTCCTCGTGACCTCCGTGGGGAGCGGGGAGACGGAGGAAATAAACCTCACAGCGAAGCTGACCGGCAGCTACGGGATGACCGCGACCCTGGAAAGGTACAGCCTGAAGGTAAATGCAGGAGAAGAGGCCAAGACCACGGTCAGGGTGTACAACACGGGCACCAGCCCGCTGACAAACGTCAGGCTGGAGGTCAAGGCCCCGGAGGGATGGAACGTAAGGGTGGAACCGCGGAAAGTACCCTCCCTCGGAAGGGACGAGGAGGTCGAGTTTACGGTGGAGGTGGCAGTCCCCAGGGACACGGATGCGGGGGACTACATTATCACAATCAATGCCGTCAGCGACCAGAAAAGCAGGGAGACGAGCGTTAGAGTCACCGTGAACAGAGGAAGCAGCCAGACGTACCTGGGGCTGGCCATAATCATGGGAGCGCTCTTAGTGCTTGGGTTCCTGCTCAGGAAGTACGGAAGGCGCTGAGCACCCTCTCCTTTCTTCCAACATTTTATTAACCTTTTTACAGAAAACTTTTTAAGGGCTTAAAGTTACGTTTTGTAAAAAAATTGGGGGGTGGTCTTATGGAATATGGCGAACTCAAAAAGAACTGGGCGTGGATGCTCGTGCTTGGCGTGATGTTCATAACACTTGGAGTCGCCGGCCTGCTCCTCCTGCCGCTGATGACGATAACGAGCGTTGCGGTGTTCGGAGCGTTCATGATCGTTGGTGGAGCGCTCCAGATTGCGCAGGGAATCGCCAAAACGAAGGACTGGAAGAGCAGGGGCCTGCACATTCTCATGGGAGCCATCTACGTTATCGGCGGTATAGCGACGCTTGAAAATCCCGCACTGGCGACTACACTGCTTACCCTCGTCCTCGGGTTCTCGCTGATAGCGATAGGCGCGATAAGGATTGGCGTGGCCTTCCAGAACAGGGACGTTAACCAGTGGGCCCTGATGGTTATCTCCGGAGCCGTCACAATCCTCCTGGGTGCAATGATAGTGCTCCAGTGGCCCTGGTCGAGCCTCTGGGCCATAGGGCTCTTCGTCTCAGTTGACCTGCTGATGAGCGGTGCGAACTTCATAGCGATAGCGCTGGCGGCTAAAGTTGAGAAAGAAAAAAGCGGAGTTCCGGCTTAAGCTTAAGTGTTCAGGTGGGCGTCGAACTCCTTACTCTTTTTGTAATCAGCGTAGCCCCTGTCGAGCCTCTTTGCAACGTAGGGCCCGTTCTTCCGGTAGCCGAACTTCCTGTAGTAGTTCCTGACCCCGACGCCGCTGATGACGAGCATCTTTTTGACGTCGAACTCCTCCCTCGCTATCCTCTCTGCCTCGGCCAAAAGCTCCCTCCCATAACCCCGGTGCTGCCACTCGTACCTCGGCTTCCCACCTATCGGCACGAGCGGGCCGTAAACGTGGAGCTCCCTGACTATGGCCGAGGGACAGCAGTTTATCTCCTTCCTGTGGGCTTTCTCGCTCGGAATCCTGAGGCGGAGGAATCCGATTAGGATGTCGTTCTTAACGTCCTCGAAGCTGAGGAAAATCTCCCTTCCGCCCGCCGCCTCGTAGTCCTCGCGGAGGAGCTTGATGTGCTCCACTTCAGGCTGGATTCCAAACTTCCCCATCATGTGGCCGACTTCTCTAAACCTAATCTCCCTCGGCCTTATGCCCCGCCTGATGAGCTCGTTGAATACAAGCTGACCCAGATTGGAGTGCTTGACACCGTCAACGATGAGCTGGACTGGAATGTCGCGCTGAATTCTCATGACGCGCACCCACTTCGGGAAGAGCTTGTAGGCCTCAACGAGTAATTCTACTGCCTCTTCCGTACGGTAGGGGCGGTATTTGCCCTCCTTCCACCAGCGGTAGAGGGGGGCGTCCCTCGTGACGAGCGTGGGGTACACCTTCAGCATGTCTGGCCTGAAGCGGGGGTCTTCGAAGATGGCACGGAAGGTGTATAGGTCGCGCTCGAAGTTGCTCCCCGGCAGACCGGGCATTATGTGGTAGTTGATCTTCAACCCGGCATCGCGGAGGAGCTGTGTGGCCCTAACTATCTCCTCGACGCCGTGGCCCCTCCTCGTCCTCTCGTGGATGAAATTGAAAACCGTCTGGACGCCGAGCTCGACCCTCGTCGTCCCGAGCTTCAGCATCCTGTCTATGTGCCTCTCGAAGGCCCAGTCCGGGCGCGTCTCGATCGTGAGGCCGACCATCCTCACCTTGGCCTTCTCGTTCTTCCTCTGCTCGTCTTCGAGGTAGTAGTAGGGCTTTGAGTGGGTTTTCTCCCAGGCTTCCTTGAACTTCGGATCCTCCTCAAAAACGGACTCGTCCTTCTTCACTATCAGCCTAATCAGCTTTTCCTCAAGGTTCTCGATGTCCCTGAAGTGCGGGAAGTCGTTCATCGCCTTGAAGGCGCACTTGACGAACCACTCCTGGTAGTCCAGGTCAACGGCCGGGAAGGTGCCGCCCTGGATTATGACCTCCACCTTGTCAACGTCGTGCCCTATGTCGGTGAGCTGCTTTAACCTGCGCATCATGATTATGTACGGGTGGTAGGCGCTCTGGACGGCCCTAAGGGCAGAAGGCTCCCTTCCGGTGTAACTCTGGGGCGAGCCGACGCTCGGCCCACCGGGGCAGTAGATACAGCGCCCATGGGGACAGGGAAAGGGCTTCGTCATCATTGCAACGACCGCGACGCCGCTTATCGTTCTCGTCGGCTTCCTCTTGAGCAGATCTCTGAACTCGTCCCTCCTCTCCTCGGGGATGGCCTTGAGGATGTCAGAATTGCCCGGAATCTTTGAAAGGTGATACTTCCTGGATACGGCTATCTTGTACCTGTTAAGCTCCTCGCGGGCCTTTATCTCGCCGCCCATGACCAGTCTCGCCAGCTCCTCGACGGCCTTTCGGAACCTATCATCCATTCCCATCACGCCCATAGGAGCAAAACCCTCCTTAAAAGAGTTGGGATTAACAAGGAAAGAAAAACAAAATCAGAACAACAGCCCCACAAGATACGGGGCCGCAACAAGCACCATGAAGAGTATGCCGATTGAGACCCCATTTCTAACGAACGTGGCTGAGATGAGTCCCACCAGTATTGAACCAAAGACCCCTGCAAGCCCGGCGTCATTGTATGCCAAGACCATCACTATGGCCAGGAAGGTCGCGTACAGGGCTTCTGCGGGCACTTTTTTAAAGACAAACCTTGTCAGCTGTCTTGAATACTTGATGAGTATCAGGTATGCCAGCACTGCGGCAAATATTGTTGCGTAGACCGTCACAAGCATTATTGTGGGTGTTGAATACCTCTGGAGGAGGACGTCCCTCGGTGTTGAGCCGCCGAAGACCGCGAGCTCCGCAAAGAACGGGTGGGCCGGACCGGCGGACATAGGCCCTGTGGGGACACCGAGAGCAATGAGGGGTATAAGAGTTCCTCCAATGTAGGTGGCATTCTTTATGGCATCCCTAACCGCGTAAGCCATGAGGGAGCCCTTGAGTTCGTCTTTCTGGCTTTCCTTCACGAGGTCTCCGAAGAGAACCGTCAGCCCAACTGGGCTCATGAAGGTCGCCAGAATGCCACTCAATCCAGCCAACACTGAGGAGAGGGCAACTTCCACTTTTGTGAGGTGGTGGAGGGGGTTTAGTGAAATCTTCCCCGTCTTTACAAGCTTAATACGGGCGTACTCCTTGCGTTTTAAGTGGTGGTTGTTGGGGGAAATAAGCGTTAAGAGCTCATACAGTATCGGCCCCACAGTAATGGCCAGGAAGATGCTTATGAAAGCAGAGTGGCCGTAAAGTCCCCTGAGGCCCTGGACGAGCATCGCAAAGGGGAATATAGCCAGCAATGCCAGGATTTTGGCCTTTGACATCACCGCCAGCAGCAGCGTCCCCGCAACAATCAGATACACCCATCCCGGCCAGTTTAAAGGACCCGCCGGGTTTTTAAGCAGGTCTCCCAGCGGGGCCAATGAGAAGGAGAGCGGCAGCGTTATTGCTATGGCAACTATCGTTCCTATGACGCTTGCAGTAATTCCCTTTCTCAAAAGAATCTCTGAGTATCCATGTTTTCTGGCCACCAGTGCATCCGGAACTTGCGGGACTGCCATGACTCCACCGGGAATCGCAGCCAAAGCCGTTGGAACCGCGTCAGCAGCTTTAAATGCCACTATTGTTCCCATAAACCATGCAAGGATGAGGAGCGGGTCGAAGCCGGCCGCCAGGAATGCCAAAGTTATTGGCGCGATTGTGGCGGTTTCGTCGGTTCCGGGTATCATTCCTATTATTATATACAGCAGGACTGAAAATGTTGTCAGAAGTGTAACCTGAACCAGGAGGCTCGCAATCTCCATTTTACCCCTCCTCCACTATCCTTTTTGGTTCAATGATTGCCGTCGAGATTATGAAGCCCAAAAATGCTCCCAGAGCGCTTAAAGTAACCCTTAAAGCGTTTAGCAGGTCTTCCCTTCCGAGCATCTTCACTATTTGGGGAGCGCTAAAGTACATCAAAAAGGCCAATATAACCGTAATCAAAAATGCCTTTAAAAAGTCATATTCTGCTATTACCTCCCCAAAAATTTCGTATAAATCTTGGCTTGCTCCACCCATTTTGTTTCACCGAAGGGCACTGTTTACATTTTTCGTATTTAAAAGTTTCGGCTATAGTTGGCAGAATTTTAGACAATTATCGAAGACAGCAGGAAAAGTTTAAACACGTTAAAGGCAATTACCAACGGGTGGACAAAATGGCGAGCAGGGATGAGATCGTCGCGTTCCTTGACGAATACCTTAACGTTCCGGCTTACCCTGACAAGTCGAGCAACGGCCTGCAGGTTGAGGGTAAAGAGGAAGTTGAGAGAGTAGCGTTTGCCGTTGATACGACGCTGAGAACCATCGAGAGGGCCGTTAAGGGCAAGGCCGACATGCTCGTTGTCCACCACGGAATGATCTGGGGCGGTCTTAACTATATAACGGGTATCCACTACAAAAGGCTGAAGGCCCTCATAGAAAACGGCCTGAACCTCTACGTGGCTCACCTGCCCCTCGATGCGCATACAGAGGTCGGCAACAACGTCGGCCTGCTCCACCTGCTCGATTTAGAGCCCAAGGGGCCGTTCGGGGAGTACAAAGGCCTGAGCATAGGCTTCTACGGAGAGTTTGAGGAGCCTCAACCGATTGAAAAGGTTGCCCAGATAATGGCCGAAAAACTCGACACGACCGTTAGAACCTACGAGTTCGGAGAGAGGGAAATAAAAACTGTTGGAGCTGTGAGCGGGGCCGGGGCCTTCGCGCTGGAAGAAGCCTACAGAAAGGGAATAGACCTCCTAATCACTGGCGAATTCAGCCACGCGGACTACCTGACGGCTATAGACCTGCCCCAGAGCGTCCTCGTGGCGGGGCACTACAAGACTGAGACGCCGGGCGTTAAGGCCCTCATGGAAGTCGTGAAGACAAAGCTCGGGGTGAATGTTTTCTTCATAGACGAACCAACCGGCCTCTAAGCTCTTCAAGGAGGGTTTTATCATTTTTTATCTCCAATCTCAGGCCGATTTCTTCAGCGTAGCCCTCGACCCAGCCGGGGCTGCCTCGGAAGGGCGTTACAACCCACAGCTCAGGGAAGCCGGCCCGGTGGGCCTTAACCACGTCGTAGAGAACCCTTTGCGGAAACCACTTGAAAGATGCTTCGAGCTCTATAGCCAAAACTTTTTCCTCGCCGTCAAGGATTGCAACGTCTATCCTCGTGCCGTCCGGCGTCCTGTATTCGGGGACGGCGTTGAGGCCGAGTTCCTCCGCGAGCGCGAGGATTTGGCGGGTCAGGGTTTTGACCTTGATTTGAAACACCTCAAAGGATAAAAGAAGCGGGAGTTAAAAAAGATACTCTACTTCCGATTTTCACCCTCAACATGAGCATCACCTCAAGTCCGCTCTCCTGAACCTAAACCAAGCAATCGCAAGGTAAATCAGCGTGGGAACGACCAGCATCCCCAGGTTGCCAGGATAGCTTAGAACCTCCGATACCGACTTCGGCGGAAGGTCCCTATTCGGAGAGACGACCATCGCAAGCACTGTGTAGTGCAGGAACGGACTCGGCACGGGGAGGGAGTTTTTGGCCAGAACATCAACGAAGGAACCCCCTGCCGAATTTGAAGCTGCGATGACGGCGATTGGAACGGCGAAGCCCAGCAGGAAGGCCAGGACCAGCGAGGCGAAAAGAGCCTTCCTGCCCCGCATAAAGGCCGAAAGCAAATAGCCGAGCGCCAGGTACTGGACGAGCGAGAGGAAGAGGAGGGAGCCAAAGGCAAGGCCGAGCTCAAGGGTTTTACTCAGGGGGGCACCCAGGTG
>JAGHBN010000112.1 GCA_021160985.1 Thermococcus sp. | reverse complement strand
TCTACGACGGGAGCGTTGATATGAAGCCCATACTCGAAGAGCTCTACAAAATAGCCCACAGCGGGCTTTACATAAAGCTCCCCTACTTCGAGCTGAAGACCGAGCGACAGTGCGACTTCGATGAAAACAACGTTGCAGTGGTCAGGTGGGACGGTGAGGTTGCCCCATGCTACCGCTTCCTGCATACATATTACGAGTACATCTTCGGAAGGAAAAAGAAGGTGAACGCCTACTCCTTCGGGAACGTCAGGGAGAAGAGCCTTGCAGAGATCTGGACGAGTGAAAAGTACACATGGTTCCGCTTTACGATGAAGAACTACATGTATCCCTCCTGTACTGACTGCCCCCTTGTTGACGCCTGCGACTTCGTGAAGACGAGCGACATAGACTGCTGGGGCAACGAGCCGAGCTGTGCCGACTGCCTCTGGGCCAGGAGAATAGTCCAGTGCCCCATTCCACAGCACAACTTCGGGAAGTTCATGTGAGTGCTGGAGGTTTGCTTTCATTGGGAATGCCCGGTGGCGGACAGTCTCCTAAGCTTCCGTGCTAGAACCACGAAGGTAGCCATGCTGAGGGAAGTTTCATCCCTCACGCCGTTGAGCCCGAGGATTACAGCATAGAGCACTAACCAGAGCGCCAAAAACCCGGTGACGGGGTTATACTTTCCTTCTTTTGTTCAGATATCATACGTGAACCACTTGTTTTCTACCGGTCTCTGTGGTAATCTTCTGGCCCACAACCTCAACTTCCCTGTAGTAGCTCGGCACGTAGAGGCTCGGCCCGCGGAGGACGGCCGTCTCATCCACCCAGCTGACCTCTGTGAGTCCCTTCGGCTTTCCATGCTTTAAGATACTCTCCCAGAGGCGCTTGTTTATAACACAACCTGGGTCGTCACCCTTTAAGTCGAGCGTGTAGTGATAGGCCCTCGCGCGACAGCCGCCGCAGATGTACCTGTAGGGACACTTTCCGCACTGACCTTCCCAGCCCTCTCTGTTGCGGAGGGTGTTGAATGTCCTACTGTTCTCCCATATCTCCTTGAACGGTCTGTGCCTTATGTTGCCCACTGGTAGTGGAAGGAAAACACATGGAACGACGGTTCCGTCAGGCTCTACACCCGCGTAAATTCTTCCAGCCCCGCAGCCCCCGATGAACTCGGCGAGCGTTTTCACTGCGTTGTTCTCACCGATGTAGAAGTGGGCGGGCGTTACCTCTTTTCCACTGCTCATCAGCAGGGTAACGCGCGCGTACTGAGGTGCGGTTGTGAGTATCTCGAGCTTCCTCTTCTTCATCTGACGGTAGATTTCTTTCATGAACTCCTCGCGCTCTTCAGGAGAAAGATCTACCTTGACCATGTCCTCGGCCCTTCCCGTCGGCACGAGGTTGAAGAAAATAACGCGCTTCACGCCTATGCTTTCCGCCAAGTCTAGTATGTCGTCTATCTCCTGGTACGTCTCCTTGTCCATTATAGTGGCCATCCCGTGGCTGAGTCCGAGCTCCACCGCGTTTTCGAGGGCCTTTACCGCGTGTTCCCATGCCCCAGGAATTCCGCGGAACTCATCGTGCTTCTCAGGCTTTGCAGAATCGACGCTGACCTCAACGTACTTTATTCCCGCCTTGACGGCTTTTTCGAGCTCCTCCTTCTTGGCGAACGTCCAGCCGTTCGTGGCAACGGAAGTGTGAATCCTCCTGCCCGACAGCTCCTTGACTATTCTGAGGAAGTGCGGGTGTATCGTCGGCTCGCCACCGCTTAAAGCTACTGCCGCAACTCCCGCCTTGTCAAGCTGGTCAACGAGATTCAGCTTCTCCTCAAGGCTGAGCTCGCTCGGAAGTGGCCGGTCCGCCCTTTGGTAGCAGTGCTTGCACCTGAAGTTGCACATGTTGGTGAAGTTCCAGACGATGAGAAACGGCCCCGCGAGGCGCTGGGGAACGGTAACGCCGTACTTCGCTATACCTTCGAGGACAACCCAGATTCCGCGCCTTATGTGCGGATCCCTCAATAGGGCCTCTTTAACGGCCTTCTCGTCACCATGGGCGAGCTTTATGGCGAGCTTAAGGAGGAGCTTTATAGTGTCCGCCTGAAAGCGCACCATCATCGGTGCGTTTATGCTCTCACCCGCGTAGATGCTGAGCGCCCAGTAAAGGGCCGGAAGCTCGCGCCCGTTGATTTCATATTTCTTAAGGCTCGGCCTTATGAGTGCCCTCGTGAGCGGATTTCCGAGGATGAGCTTGAAGGCATTTAAGGCTGTAGTCACCTGATTTCCGCCTTCTTCGGATTTAGCCCCCTCTACATCCACCGAGGGGTTCATAGCGTTTGGGAAGGGTTCCTTTATCGTTTTCGGAGCCTTCGTATCAACCACCTCCGATATGTGCTACTCCCCATTGCGTTTAAAGTTTTCGATAAAAATGATTTACAATTTATATCAGTCTTTTTTGATATATCATCATCCATTGACTAGTTGTGGAGACAATAAAGACGCATCAACGCTTAGGTAGTGAGGAGGACCCTAAGCCTGATAATGATTGGGCTGGCGTACTACTACAAGAGCAACAAGGGCCTTGTGGGGTGGAGCATAGTGATTTTAGCGCTGATAACGATGCCCTTCGACGGTGGCTTCTGGCTGATAGGCGCAATTATTGCTCTAATAGGCGGAATCATAATAGCAGCTGCTAGGGGATGATTCAGTAAATTTCTCATTTCCTTTTTTGGTATTGAATTGCAGTTTCTTGGTACTGAACCATCAAAACTTTTTAAACAAATTATCGAAACATTAGCTAGGCGAATTGAGGTGAACCGTGATGGACAGCAGTGAGAGGAAGTTCATCGAGATTGTGGAACGAATCATGATTCGATGGGGGTACAGCGCAACGGAGGGAAGGGTCTACGCTATCCTCTTACTCTCGAACAGGCCAATGACAATAGCTGAACTTGCCGAAAGCACGGGTTTAAGCCGCTCCTCGATCTCAGTCTCACTTACCAAACTGGCAAGGGAGTACCTCGTAACGTGCCGCAGAAAGGGCAAAACCAAATACTTCACGGCAACTCCAGCCTTTCTTGAGAAGTTCCTTCAGCAACCCAAAGAAATACTCGAACGCGAGGTCCGCCCACTGGAAAAAATAGTCGAGTCCATGATTGAAAAAAGCAACGAGGAGATGAAACCCCGGCTGGGGGCAATTCTCAACGACTTGAAAAAGCTTGAATGTGTTCTCGAACTTATAATCCGCCTGGAAGAAGAGGAAAGTGAATGCCTCACGAACGGGTGAGGTTCATCTTTAAAGTCTTACACTCAACATCATGTTTCTACAGTTCAATTGAATTCACACAATTTTGGTGCTGATGTGTTAGACTTATCGAAATTCTTCGACACAAAAACTTATAAATCAATCATTTAAACCATCCTTCATCCATTTGAGTGACAAAAGAAAATGAGGTGAACCTAATGAACTATCCAGAGTTAGCGCTCATAGCCTTCATCCTGAGCATCGTTTTCTCGATCGGAGGCGTCGGTTCGGCGGTGGCGATAGTCCCGGTCATGGGCTGGCTCGGCATCCTGCTGATGACGGCAAAGCCCGCCGGTCTGTTCATCAATACACTCTCAATGCTTTCGGCTACGCTCAAGAACATAAAGCACGGAAAGCTCGACCACCGCTTTGGGCTCCCGATTCTAATCGTTGCAACCGCCATGGCCCCTGTTGGAGCTTACGCAGGCAAGTTCATTCCCAAGGTGTACGTCCTCTGGGTTTTCGTGGCTTTCCTGCTGTATTCGGGCACGATGATGATTTTCTTCAGGCCCAGAAGAAGGGAAAGTGGTGGAAACCACATCGTTGAGGGCTCGCTGATTGGTGGAATAGCGGGCTTCCTCGGCGGTCTCCTCGGAGTGGGCGGCGGAGGGATAATCAGCCCAGCCCTCATAATGCTTGGCTACGAGCCCAAAAAGGTTGCCGCGACGACGGCCCTTGTAGTCTTCTTCTCGTCCCTCAGCGGCTTTCTGACCTACTGGGGAATGGGAACGCTGGACTGGAAACTGCTCCTGTGGGTTTCGATTCCCGCCATAGCTGGAGGCTGGCTTGGAACCCACTTAATGCACTTCAAAATGAGCTCGGAGCAGGTAAAAAAGGTGATAGGGGTCATAATGTACCTGATAGCCCTAAAGACGCTCTTCGTGGCTATGGGTTGAAGTCGCTCTCGGTTCCCTCAGGTTCCTTTTCGTTTTTCTTGTTTAGGGGCGTCGTTATATCGAAGGCTTTTCTTATTATGCCGTTTTCGACGACCAGCTTTTTGATGTACTCCTTCGGCGGGAACTCTATCGCGTCGCAGGGGCAGAGCGTTGCGCACGTCGAACAGCCGACCATACAGTTGTAGGGCCTCGCAACTACCGGTTTTCCATTCTCCCTGTCCCATTCGAAGACGCGCCTTCCGCAGGTTATGAAGCAGATTCCGCACCCCGCGCATCTGTCGTAGTTTATCTTTGGGTACCACTCTATATCCTTCCGATCAACTCCCCACCACGGGATGACACTAAGGTCTTTAACGGGCCTTCCAAGCGCATCTTTCCCTATGACGAGGGCCTCTCCACCGGACATTTTATCACCCTTATGGAGAGATATCAATCATTATTTAAAATATTTTTCATATGTTATTATTTTCAACCAATTGTTCTGGACGAATCTGACCAGAAAATCTTAAATCACCCTCATATGAAATCTTATTGAGGAAAATGCTCTGTCTGAGGAACATTGAGTACTTGCGAAACGGCAGGAAAATCCTCCGCTCAATAAACATGGCCTTCAGAGATGGCACGACCTACTCGATACTTGGGCCAAACGGGGCAGGAAAGTCAACAGTAGCGCGTATTTTAATGGGGGAGCTAAAGCCCACGTCCGGTCAGGTTCTCCTCGATGGTAGGGATATAACCGGCCTGAACGTTACGGAGAGGGCAAAGC
>JAGHBN010000144.1 GCA_021160985.1 Thermococcus sp. | reverse complement strand
TTTCCCTTGAAGATCTCGATCATGACGTTGGTGTCCAGGAGTTTAACCATTCTTCTACCTCCCTGACCCGTTTCTCAAACTCCTTAGCTTCTTCCTCAGACATCGTCCCAAAAGCTATCATGAGCACGTTGAGGTTGCCCTTCTTTTTCTTCCCTATGAGCTCCCTCAGCAGTTCTGAGAAGCTCTTGTCCCCTTTCATCTTCACGAGCTCATAGTAAACGTCATCGGCTATGGTTATCGTCTTTCCCAAATCATCTCACCTATAAGTGCATGCACACACGAAATATTTAAAGGTTGCCGGCAAACATCTTCCACGTGATCCACAGCTGGGCGACGACTATCAGCGTCAGGGCAAGGACGGTCAGCTTCCTGGCCCGCCTCGGCCCGTAGAAGTCCACCACCCCAAAGAGGACGTTAAGGCCGGCCATTTTGAGGAGGTATCCGACCATCACCTCGTTTCTGCCAAGGAGGAGGAGCTCCCCAAAGGGTTCCTCTGGATTTGCCGGCTCAACGTGAAACGCCATAAGCCCGATAATAATGAGTAGAACAGTGAAGACAAGTGTGTACTTGACCTCAAAGTCAATATGTCCCCTGTCAGGTTTTTCGCCCCTAAGAATCCGGTAAACGGAAAGCGGAAAGCTGAGAACCCAGATAACCATTAAGATACCAACGATAAAGACGACGAAAATCCTGGCAAAAATCGAGATTCCATTAATAACACCCCTAACAGGGTCGCCAGTCATTAGCACGGCGCTCGCGAAGAGGCCCCAGAACACGAGGGCTCTTCCGATGATATCAAAAATCTCTTTGGCGATGTAGAGCCTGCCGTGGGTCTTCTCAATGATTTCGGGAAGGTGCTTTATGTCCTCCCGCGAGTAGCCGTACCTTTCCAGAGCCTTCCCGACGAAGTGAAGGGCCGCGATGAGAAAGGCCACCAAGAGAATTAAGACTACAAGGACGCTGAGGGGGTTTAAGTTGTCCCTAATCTCGGATGAAATCGTCCAGAGCGCAACCCAGAAGCCTATGAGGAGGAGCCAGGGCAGGAGGTAGTCCCTAATAAAGACCCGCATGGGCGCTGATATTCCTGAAAGCTAATAACCTTATCGAGGTTCCAAACACTACAGAATGAACCCTGGGCCAACCCTTAAAACCTGACGTACCCACTATTAACGAGGAGAATGAAGGAGACCAACGAGTTCGACGACCTGCTCTCAGGAATAGGGTTTAGGATGAGATCCTACCAAAGGCATGTTGCGGAGGACCTACTTAAGGCAAGGGATAGGAGCCGCTTCATCGTTGTATCCATGCCAACGGGCAGCGGGAAGACTATACTGGAGCTCTTCTCCGCCTTTCTGTCCCTCAGGGAGGGGAAAAGAGTCCTGGTGATAGAACCAACGCGCTTCCTCTGCGACCAAATGCACGAGAAGCTCTGGCTCAGACTCTTCAACGCTGGAAAGGAGTATGAGGGACACTGCGAGAGTTTTTCGAAGGAGAACATTGTCATCTCGACGCCCCAGACCGCCCTTAAGTGCCTCCAGAGGGTCGATAGGCCCTTTGACACCGTGGTGATCGACGAGGTGCATCACACCTTCGGCAACAAGCTGTACTGGGAGCTGCTGGAGGTCCTCAAACCCGAGAGTCTCATAGGGTTTACGGCATTACTTCCCAGGGGCAGGCTCTACTCGATACATCCTAAACTCCTAACCTCCCTCGGCCCGCCCCTTCTTCTGAGCTACGATTTCAGGGAGCTGAGCTCGATTGACCCGACGTTCAAGCCGCCGAAAGCCATAGTCGACATATTTGAGTCGGAGATTGGAGGGGAGGAAAACGAGATATACGACCTCCTCTACCGGGGCTTCGTATGGGGCGACCCTCAAATCATAATTTTCCTTGAAAGAACCTTTGTGAAGTATGGAAAGAACGCCTTCTGTGAGAGCCTCCAGAGGGCTATTGAAAACGGGAGGGTACGTGGCAGGTTCTCCCTGGAGAAACTGGCTTCCTTCTGCAGTTCGTCTGCCTATTCTCACAAGGCGAGAACTCTAGTGGAGATTCTGAAGGCCTACAACTTTCCCGAAAACGAAGTCGTGATTCCGGTCATAGCCTTTACCTCGAGGAAGGCAAGCGCCTACGAGTTCAGAGATGCCCTTGAGGAAAATTTCCCCGGGTCCCACGCGGAAGTTCTCACGAGCGATCTGCCGAAAGAGGAGCGCCTGAAGCTTCTGGAGAGGGCGAGGAAGGGGGAGGTGGATTTCATAGCCTCGACCCTCGTCGGGGAGGAAGGAGTCGACGTACCCGAGGCGGGGCTCATGATCATGGGGGACACTCCGAAGAGCCCCCTGAGGTTCTACCAGAGGATAGGACGACTCATACGGATATCCAGCCCAAGGAACCTGAAGTACATGGCCGTGATGGCCACACCGAAGACGGTAGAATACCACGACTTAGAAAAGGCCGTCGATAACCTCTATCTCGAGGGAGTCGACGTCGGCTACATCCTGTACAACATCGAGGAAAAATCGTCCTCCATGAGGCTTATGGAGATTATCAGCGACCTCTCCTCCTCAACCTCCAGTGGAAGAGTCCCGTATACTCTCGTCACAAGAGGGCAGGAAATCAGGGACCCATTTGACTACTACGTGAAGCTCCTCCTTGAGGAGAGGGAAAAGCACCCCTCAGAGCTGTGGAGCCTCATGACGAGCTACGGGGATGGAGAAGACGCGGCCCTAAAGCTTCTCACGGACCACCTCCTGAGGGGGATGGACGAGGGGAGCAGGAAAGTCATGTCCCGTATTGAGCGGAGTCTTTCGAGGGGGAGCGCCGTGGGGGACGTTGACAGGGTGATCCTTTCAGAGAGAGCCTTCTACACCTATGATGCGGATAGACTGTCGGAACTCCTTTATGCCGGACTCAAAAACCTCCAGGAAAGGTGCCTTTCCGGGTTAGGATGTGAGGAGCGGGGCTTCAGGATAGACCGCAAAGGATTCCTCCGCCTTTTCTCACAGCTCTTTCCCATTGAACGTATAGACGACATTATTGGAGAACTGGAGGAGGAGGTTGAGAGGAGCGTCTCTGGACTGAAACCGCTTTTCGAGGCCGGAAGGATTCAACTCACCGTATACGGCTGGACCAGCTACAATCCCAAAAACTATTCCCTCTCACCCAGGCTCGGTATAAGACTCGACAGAATGAAATTCATGGCTCAGATAAACTATTACAACCTCACCAGACTCCGCAGGGAGCTATACGAAAAGAAGGTGAAGCTGATAAAGCTTAACATGACATTGATCGGACTTAAAGCTGTAGAGAGGTTCCTGGAAGCGGAAGAATAAAAGACAAAAAGTGAAGGAGGCCGAGATATCACACAAGTTCCAGCTCAAAGTATTCACAGGGGTGTTCAACGAGAACCGTGAGCATCCCCCCATTTTCAACTTCGTCAACGATTTCACCGCATTTTACCCTCACAGACTTAACGCCCCTTATTGCAACTTCACTGACATTTGATAAGTGATTTCTGAATTTCATGACGTCTCCGCCGCTTTTAACAAGCGTGGCAGTGGAATAAACAACCTCCACATCCCCGTACTTGACTCCCACTGGGAGGAACAGAACGCCCCTCTTCTTGAGCTCCAGATCATCCATTAGCACGGGGATTTCCAGTCCCCTGTAGGATATCTTGCCCTTCACGGGATGTCCTCTCGGGTTCATCACGGCCAGGTAGGCGTAACCCTCGCCCTCCATAGGCAGGACAATGATGTCGGGGTTAGTGACCGAGAAGTCCTCGCTCACACCCTGAAACTCCTTCAGCTTCCAGACGAACTTTCTGTGGAGGTCGTGGTGGCTCGTGTAGTACTGGAGCCTGAAGCCGAGCACTACTGCGCTTCCTGAGCCCTTCCTGATGAGGGCACCGACCGGCTTTCCATCCACGAAGGCTATCGGCTCACCTCCCCTTACTTCCCGGGTAGTGTTCCTGACGAGCATTCTGTCGATGCCATCCGCCGAGACGCTGAAGAACTGAATGAGCCTCGGATTGTGTCTAGCCTCGGCCTCCTCAACTTCAACACCAAGGAACCCCGCGAGCGATGAGTAGGGCTCCATGTTCTCATCGTAGCGGGGGAGCATCGGCAGGATTACAAGGTTGCCACCCCTGGAGACGAACTCAACGAGCTTGTCCTGAACGGCCCTGCTCATGAAATCCAGGCTGTACACCCACACCTGCCTGTACGAGAGCAGCTCCTCAACGCTCGCATCTTCAAGGTCAAGGACATCAAAGGGCGTGTTGCTCATGGCCAGGAGCGTAAAGAGTCCCCTTTCACCAAAAAGATACTCGTTAAGGTTCGTGCTCTCCTCAAGGCCGTTGTAGCCCCAGAGGCTTAAAGGCTCGTAGGGTTCGTAGAGCGCAACTGCAACCTTGGGTTTGAGCTCCGCCTCCGCTATTCCCCGCGCGTTGACCAGGAATTCATTTAGGGCCTTAATGGTCCTGAAGTGAGGCCTTTTCTCACCGTCAAGACTCACAGGGGAGTATACGTCCCACGTGACGCCGTTGTGGGACTCGTAGCCCTTCGGATTTTCTCCGCCGATGAAGAGGTAGTAGTTTATGTTGGGGATCCCCATTGGCGGAAGGAGGCTGTACAGAAGCTCCGCCTCACTGGGGTCTATTGTATGTGCCAGTGATGCCTGGGTCTCGATGCTGAGCGGGGGAGTTCCGACCTTCCTGACGTGATAGCGGTAGATGCCCGTCTTATAGTAGACGTGGCCCAGTCTGTCCTCCTTGAAGTCGAAGGAGCGGTAGAATGAGTACCAGAACTCTGTCCATACGTGAATGTTCAGGTTGTGCTCCCTCATGTAGCTGAAGAAGTGCCTCCAGGCGAGCTGGAGCAGGTAGGGGTCCAGGATGCTTATCGGGACGTCGAAGGCTTTCTCCATTCTCTCGTATATCCAGCGGACGTACTCGTTTGTGAGCCATATCTTAAAGTGGTGCCAGTCGAGTATCTTCGGGAGAGGTTCAGAGAAGCTCTTCGGGGGCTGGATCTCAGAGTAGTCGGAGAAGTTTCCCCTGTACCTCCTTCTCAGGCTCTCGAGCTCAAAGTTGTCCCTCAGCCACCTCTCCCAGAGGCCCCCAGGCCTCACGATGGGCTCGTTGTAGTCAGTCAGAAACGCCTGGAATATAGTCTCCCAGTAGGAAGGCTCGTCGTCTATGGAGACGCTGATTATGGGCCCTCCCCTTGTGTGCAGGTACTTCTTTATGACCGGAAAAACGGCGTTGTACCACTTCTCGACCGCCTCAAGGTACACCGGATGCAGGTACGTGATAGGGGGGTAGTAGATGTCCCTCGGAAGCGGGCCATCCGGCCCTTTTGCAAGTACCTCGGGATGTGAGTTTATCAGCCAGTCGGGTATTCCCCCGTTTTTCCACTCACCGCAGATGTAGGGCCCGGGCCGTATTATGGCGTAGAAGCCGAGCTCCTGGGCAAGCTCAAGAAAGCCCTCCAAGTCCCTCTGGGGATGGGTATCTCCCGTAAAGTCGAACATGCCCTCTTCAGGCTCATGCCAGTTCCAGGCAACGTATGTGTCAACGGTATTCAGGCCTGCCTCCTTCATTTTAAGGAGCCTGTCCTTCCACCTTTCTGCCGGAACCCTGAAAAACTGAAGGGTGCCCCCCGCAATGGTGACAGGCTCACCATCAATGACGTATCTCCTACCGTTAAATTCGACCTTTCCCATCCCCATCACCACTTAACCACTTTGCTAAGAAACCTAGGATTGTCCGGATCGAATCCCCTCTTAACAGCCTTGTAATAGGAGAGGAGCTGTATAACCGGCAGGTAGAGTGCTGTACTTTCGGGTAAAGGCAGTTCTGGAACTTTCACAAAGTATTCGGCGCCGGCGTCCATTCTGCCCACTGTGAAAACTTTCGAACCCTGCCCCTGGAATTCCTTCGTGAGCTTTTCATGCCAGTCAAAGGGCTCATCAACGAGGAGAACAACAAGCGTTCCCTCATCGGCCACCGATTTGAACCCGTGCCTTACCTCGAAGGTCTGGTAGGCCTCACTCCAGAATATGGCCATTTCCTTCATCTTCAGAGCCGCCTCAAGTGCTACCGGGTAGAGAATACCGGAACCCAAGAATATGACATTCCTGAAGTCAAACTCCTCGACTATCTCCTTGATGTAGCCTTCGTTTTTGAGAATTTCTCTCGAAAGCTTTGAAAGCCTACTGGCATCATATAGCGGCCTTCCAAAGGAGTGGTTCAGGAGCTGCTGGAAGGCAAAGAGGAACGCGGGGAACGAGTGCGTCATTACGACGCTCTCCTCCGGAGTGTCAACGAACAACGCATAATCCGACTTCTCCAGCAGGCTTGAACTGTAGGCAGCCACTCCGAGTTTGGGAACTTCAAGGGCGTCCAAAGCCTTCAAAGCTTCCGTGGTTTCCCCCGAACGCGAGATGGCAACTAGGAGCTCCGGGTTTCCCAGTGGGTAGTAGTCCTTCGAGTAGAGAAGTTCGGAGCAGGGGAGGGCTGCTCCCCTGCCCCCGAGGTGGGTGGTTGCCATGGCCAGCAGCTGTGATAGGTAGTGGGAGGAGCCACAACCCGTGAATAGAATCTCACGGGGCAGCTTGAAACCCTCGTACTCACTTATGAAACGCTCAAAAGCCTCTTGAGCCTTCATTATGCCCTTTGGTAATCTTTTTATCTCCTCGAGAGTCCTGTGCACTTCACTCACCCCCGTGAAGGTGACAGGCAACCCAGTGGTCCTTCTCAACCTCAACCAGTTTCGGCTTCTCCCTCCAGCAGACGTCCTTCACGAGGGGACAGCGTGGAGCGTACCGGCAACCCTGAATCTGGTAAACACCCTCCTCCTCCTTCTCAGGCTCAATACTCTTCCTGAACTCCCACTTCACGTTAAGGTCCGGAACACTCTCAAGGAGCATTCTAGTGTACGGGTGAAGAGCATTCTTGAACACCTTCTCCGTGTCCCCCATCTCCACGATCGTCCCACGGTACATGATTATCGTCTTGTCACTAATGTAATAACCAAGCGCTAAATCGTGAGTGACGAAGAGCACTGAGGTTCCAAGCTTATCCCTAACCTCCCCGAGGAGGTTGAGAATGTCTATCCTCGTGCTCGCGTCGAGCATTGAAACCGCCTCATCCGCGATGAGGAGTTCTGGCTCAACCAATAGTGCCCTCGCTATTAGAATCCTCTGAAGTTGACCTCCACTGAGCTGGTGCGGGTACTTACCCCTAATCTCGTCAGGATTGAGGCCAACCTGCTCCAAGGCGTTGTCTATCAACTCATCCCTCTCCCCGGGCCCCACCTTGGGGAGGAAGGAGTTGAATACTAAGTCGAACGCCCTGTCTATCGGGTACACTGGGTTAAAACTCGCGAAGGGGTCCTGGAAGACTGCTTGAACGTGCTTGTAATAATACTTTTTAAGGCGCTTCTTGTCGAATTCGAGTATGTTCTCCCCCTTGAAGAGGATTCTCCCGGAGGTTGGTGTTATGAGCCTGAGTATTAGTTTTCCAATCGTGGTTTTTCCACTACCGCTTTCACCCACGAGGGAGACTATTTCACCCTTTTTAATGTCGAAAGTCACGTCGTCCACTGCTCTTATCTCAAAACCTCCAATCAGGCCTGACGTGAAGATTTTCGTGAGGTTTTCAACGTGGATTAAGGGTTCACTCATTGGATTCACCCCCGTAGAGGTGGCAGGCCACCACGTGATCCTCTCCAACCTCGATTAATGATGGTTCTACTCTGGGACAGTGCTCCATCGCGTAAGGGCAGCGCGTGTAGAAGCGGCAGCCCTTGGGCGGGTTTAATAGGCTTATTGGGTAGCCTGGGATCCCCTTGAGTTTTGTCTCGCGGTAGCGGACTCCAATCTTCGGGAGGGATTCAATGAGCATTGTAGTGTACGGGTGGGAGGGTGAGTTAATGAGTTCTTCAGTTGGACCCATCTCCACGACCTTGCCAGCGTACATTACCATGAACCTGTCGGCAATCTTGTCGAGGAGGGCTAGATCGTGGGTGACGAATATTATTGACTTGACTATGCCTTGTTCCATGAAGTAGTGGAGGAGTTCGAGGACGACTCTTTGGGTTGTAACGTCAAGGGCTGACGTGACCTCGTCAGCGATGAGTAAGTCCGGGTTCATGAGGGTTGAGACGACCATTGTGGCCCTCTGCCTCATTCCACCGCTGAGTTCGACGGGGTACATGTCGGCTACTTTTTCGCTGAGTTTGACCATTGCTAGTCTTTCCCTGAGGAGTTTCTCCACCTCACTCCTGTCCTCGTACCCGTGTTCTCTCGCTATGTCCCAGACGATGTCCTTGATCTTCTTCGTCGGGTTTAGGGCGTTCATAGCGTACTGGGGGATGATTGAGAGTTCAGTGTACTTTATTTTCCTCTCTTCTTCTTTTGAGAGTTGCATGAGGTCGCGGCCCTTGAAGATGGCCTGCCCGCCCATGTGAGTCATTGGGGGTTTCCTGAGTATGAGGGAGTGAACGAGCGTGGATTTTCCACAACCGCTCTCTCCGGCCACGCCGAAGACTTCACCCTCCTTGACCTTGAAGCTAACATTATCCACTGCCTTCACATAACCCACTGGTGTTTTATAGTAAACCTTGAGGTTCCTGACGTCAAGCAGAGTACTCATTCACCACCCCTCCTCAAACGCGGGTTAAAGACCTCTTCCATTCCGAGGTTGATGAAGAACAACGCCGTGATGATCAAGGTTATGATCAGCCCGGGCGGTATGAACCACCACCACCAGCCGAACTGGAGGGCGTTGTGAGCTATGGCCTTCTGCAGTATGTTTCCAAGGGAGACCATTGTCGTTGGACCGAGACCTATGAAGTCAAGGGTCGCCGAGGAAAGGATTGCACCGCTGAACTGCAGAATACCTGCCATGAAGACGTAGGAGACCATATTGGGCATTATTTCCCCGAAGATTATCCTGAGGTCGCTCTGACCGGCAAGGCGCGCAAGACTGACAAACTCCCTGTTCTTAAGGGAAAGCGTCTGGGAACGAACTGCACGGGCCACCCACGGCCAGCCTGTGAGACCTATGATAAGGGCCTGTATCTCAGGGCTCCTTGCGGAGAGGTACGCTGCGACGAGGATGAGCAGCACTATTGCGGGGATGACAAGCATTATGTTGACTACCATCATCAGTATCTCGTCAACCCAGCCTCCCTTGTAGCCCGACACAAAGCCTATGCTGACGCCGAGTATGGTTCCGATTATTGCCGCCAGTGCAGCTATCCACAGTGAAGTCCTGAGACCGTAGACCAGCTGGGCGTAGAGGTCCTTTCCTTGGATATCAGTACCGAGTATGTGAAGCACTTCAACCTTCTTGCCCGTGTAGGTCCATATCTCCTCGCGGCTCATCGGCGGGAGGTGCCTTCCGGAGTACGAAGCAAGTTCAACTTTCCCGACCTTTTCGTAATACAGACCGTCCCATGCGAAATTCGTGAACAGGGGGCCTATCAAAGCGAAGATAACAAAGAACATTAATAGACCAAACCCAAACTGGAACTTCCTGTTCCTGAATGCTATTTTTACAGTCTCCATCCTGTTCCTTCTCGGCATTCTCATCCCTCCGTGTAGCTGGTCCTAACACGCGGGTCTATGAAGGCGTAGATGATGTCGATGATGAAATTCGCCGCCAGCACTGAGATAACGACCATCAGGAAAGCTCCCTGGAGGAGGAAGTAGTCCTGACTGAGGGCAGCATTCATTATGAGAACGCCTATTCCAGGATAGTTGAAGACGGTCTCCGTCGCTATTGCACCGGCAACCATAAGTCCTAGCTGAAGGGCCAATCCCGTGACCTGAGGCAGTATTGCGTTACGGTAGGCGTGCTTTGTCAGGAGCTTCTCACTCCCCCCAAGCGCCTCAAGGTAGCGGACGTAATCGGCCTCAAGTTCGTAGATGATCATGTTGCGCATTCCTATTGCCCAGCTACCAATCTGGACTATGAACAGGCTCAGGAAGGGAAGTATCCAGTGTTGCAGGAAGTTTGAGATAAACCCGAAGGAAAGGCTCGGAATTATGGCAGGATCATAAGCCCCCTGGTACGGGAGCCACCCTGCCCTGACCCCTACGAAGTACACCAGCAGCATTGCGAACCAGAAGTAGGGCATGCTTGCGAGGAAGTAGAATAACGGCATCGTGTACCTATCATATTTCTTGTTTTTGCCGGCTATGGCCCCAAGCCAGTTTCCAACTACCCAGCTGAGAACTATTGCCGGAAGAAGTATAACAACATCATAGGGAAGGGCGTGCTTTATTAAATCGGTAACCGGGGCCCTGTAGAGTATGCTATAACCCAAATCCCCGTGGAACAGGCTAACCCAGAAGTTAACAAACTGCTCCCAGAGGGGCTTATCGAGCCCGTAAAGCTGAGAGTAGTACTCCATTAAAACCTCTTTCTCACCCGGAGCCAGGCCAAGGTTTGAGCTTAGCATGGCCTCTATAGGGTTTCCAGGCATCAACCTGGGAAGGAGCCAGTTTAAGGTAACTGCAAACAGGAAGGTTATGAGATATACGCCGGTTTTCCGAGCCAGGTACTTCTTGAATCCCATAGTATTCCCTCCATTTCATTAATGGAAAAGAGAAAAAAGGTTTCAGCGGCGCTTCCTCATAAGGAGCGGTATGGCTGCTAAGGCAACGATAAGTGCCGGGCCGCAGATTCCCTCATCTCCACTGCTGCTTGTGGTGCTGGTTCCCGAGCCGCCACTTGAAGTTCCGCCGCTGCTCGTGCTGGTTGTGGTTGTTGTCGTGGTGCTTGTTGTGGTGGTTGCCGGTGCGTGGGCGGGCTCAACACCAAGGAGAGCCAGTGCAGTGCCCCAAGT
>JAGHBN010000010.1 GCA_021160985.1 Thermococcus sp. | reverse complement strand
TGGAAGGTGGAGAACCTGTCCCATTTCCTCTCTTGGGGCTCCTCTCGCTCCCTCATAAGCCATTGCAAGGGCAACTTCCAAGCTGTAAGGTGAGAAGAAGATGTTTCCCTCCGGCTGGCTCAGCTTGTGATAGAGCTCAAAGGCGAAGGCGTTCACTCCCTGGATGACTTTGTCTTTGCCTGTGGCCTCCTGCCAACTCGTTAATGAGCTAAGAGTTCTGTTTGTAGAGTTCTGTGAGATTGTGGAGGTTCCGCCCCCTCCGCTGGATATGCACCCGGACGCGACGACTACAGCCACAAGTGCAAGTGCCAGAAGTCGTTTCATTATCTTCACCCTATTACTCTAGGCAGAGAAACTTAAAATATCTACCGATAGTTTCAATCATGCTTGAAGTAAAATGAGGAAAGGTCAGAGAAGCGCCAGAGCCGCCATGACCTTCGCGTCCTCGACCATGTTGTCTATCTTCGCGTACTCGTTGGGTTGGTGGGCCATCTCATCGAGTGTCGCCCAGACCACCGCCGGGATTCCGAGCTTCCTGAAGTAGGCCGCGAAGGTTCCGCCGCCTATTCCGCCGACCTTGGCCTCCTTTCCGCGGAGCTTCCTGAGGGCCTCCTGGAGGAGCTTCACTATCTCGCTGTTCGGGTCCGTCGGCTCCGGGGCGTCAACGCGCTGGAGGACTTCGAACTCTATCTCCGGCAGGACTTCTCCGTCAACTTCCTTCCTGTGCCTCTCCTTGACCTCTTCGGCCAGCTTCTCGGCGTCGGCGAGGACCTCGTCGAGGTTATACCTCGGCAGAACCCTGCAGTCGAAGACGAGCTCGTGCTCGCCGGGGGCTATGTTCGGGCTGTCCGCGGGGTTTTTGACCATCGTCGGCTCGAAGGTGCTCTCAGGCGGGTCGAAAAGCTCGTCCCTCTCGCCGTACTTCTCGTGGAGGAGTCTGTCGAGGTGGTAGGCGAAGTCGAGGGCAACGCGGTGTGCGTTCAGGCCTTTATCGGGCATGCTCGCGTGAACCTGCTTGCCCTTGACCCTTACCTTGAGCCAGAGGATGCTCTTCTCGGCGACCTCTATGAATGTTCCGTCCTCGTTTCCGCCGTCCGGGACGAGGACGAGGTCGTCCTTCCTGAAGAGCTCCGGGTGGTTCTTCATGAGCCACTCGACGCCGTACTTGCTTCCGGTTTCTTCGTCGCTGACGAAGGCCAAAATGACGGTTCTCTTGGGCCTTATCCCCAGGTTCATCATGGACCTTACTGCGTAGAGGCTCGCCACCAGGCTCTGCCCGTTGTCCTCGCTTCCGCGTCCGTAAACTTTCCCGTCCTTCACGACCGGCTTGAAGGGCTCGGTAACCGTCCACTTGCCCAGGTCTCCGGGCGGGACTACGTCAAGGTGCGTTAGAATCCACAGGCGCGGGCTCTCCTCACCCTTTTCGCCGTAGTAGTAGGCCAGAATGCTCGGCCTGACGCCGTTTTTGGCCCTCTCGTCGGGCGCGTTGTAAACCTCAACCTTGTCGAACGGCCAGTCTTTGATTATCTCAAGGAGCTTCTGGGCCTTGTCGTATTCGCCCTCGTAGCCGTAGTCAGGACTTATGGCCGGAATCTTAATCAGCTCGATGAGGGTGTTTACCATCTCCTCTCTGAGGCTTTCTATCTCCTTTGAAACCCTTTCAACGGTCTCCACTTCGACCACCGGGGTTACTCCTCGTCTGGGCTTAAACGGCTTTCGGCCACCCAAACATCTTATATACTCTCGGCCGTATATTTCACCGTCCGGAGAGGATACGGAGGTGAGGGAGTGATAGAGATAACGTTCCTGGGGAGCGGTGGGGGCAGATTCATCACAATAACGCAGTTCCGCTCCACGGGAGGGTTCCACATAAGGGCCAGCAGGAACGTCTACGTTGACCCCGGGCCAGGGGCACTGGTGAGGAGCTGGCGCTACAAGCTCGACCCGAGGAGACTCGACGCCATCTTTGTCTCCCACAGGCACGTCGACCACTGCAACGACCTCGAGGTCATGATAGAGGCCATGACAGGGGGTGCCCTCAAGAGAAGAGGGGTGCTAATAGCTTCGAAGAGCGTCGTCTACGGCGACGAGACTCACACTCCTGCGGTTAGCAGGTACCACATAGACGTCCTGGAGAGCGTCCACACGCCGGAGCCGGGCAACAAGATATCTATCGGCGACGAGGAAATGATAATAACCCCTACCCAGCACTCGGACCCGACAACAATAGGCTTCAGGATGAAGACGGCCTACGGCGACATCTCGTACATTCCGGACACCGCTTACTTCGACGAACTCTTGGGATGGCACGACGGGGTGCGGGTTCTGATAGCTGCTGTGACGAGGCCGAGGGACATGGGGATTCCATACCACCTGAGCACCGATGACATCGTCATGATGCTCAAGAAAATGGACAAAAAGCCCGAAGTCCTCGTGATGAGCCACATCGGGATGAAGATGCACTTCGCGAACCCGTACAAGGAAGCGAAATACATAGAGGCCGTGACGGGAGTGAAGACCTACGTCGCCAAGGAAGGCTTCAAAGTAATGATAGAAAAGGACGACATTTCTGTGAGAACCCTGCGGCCGGCAAGGTTCGTCTGAGGGATACAATAGAGATGTCTCTCACCTGGCTTCAATTTCCTCTTTCCCCACCATTTTTCTTCCGAGAATTGGTGCGGTTGCTTTAAAGATGAAAATAGGGCTCAGGTCCTTTTCATAGCATCTTCAACGGCCTTTGTAACTGTATTATAG
>JAGHBN010000121.1 GCA_021160985.1 Thermococcus sp. | reverse complement strand
TCTATGGGCTTTCCGTTGATAACGTGCTCCTCTATGATCCTGGGGACCTTCTTGGGGTCAACGTGGCCGTAGGTGATTATCTCCTCATCGGTGATGATGTCCACGAGGGGCTCGCGGTAGCACATGCCAACGCAGCCTACTATCTTGAGCTTGATGTCGAGGTTTCGCTTCTCAAGCTCGGCCTTTATGGCAGCGTAGGTTTCCCTCGCACCCGCCGCTATTCCGCAGGAGTTCATGCCGACTGCAATGGCCTTAATTTCAGACATCGAGCTTCCCCTCCCTTAGCTTTCTCATAAGTTTCCTGACTTTATCGGGCGTGAGCTTGCCGAAGACCTTGTCGTTTATCATTATGACCGGCGCTAAACTGCAGCATCCGAGACAGGCGACGCGCTCCAGCGTTACGAGACCGTCCTCCGTCGTTTGCCCTTCCTCAATCCCAAGCTCCTCGGTTATGGCCTGGGATATGTTTACGGCGCCGTTGACGTGACAGGCTGTGCCGTGGCATATTTTGACAACGTACTTCCCGAGGGGCTCAAACCGGAACTGGGCGTAGAAGGTGGCCACACCGTAGACCCTGCTGAGCGGGATACCAAGGTATTTGGCTATCTCTTCCAGAACCTCCCGTGGGAGGTAGCCAAAGCACTCCTGGGTTCTCTGTAAAAGAGGGATAAGAGAGCTCGGTTCCGGAGGATAGGAGCGGATGTAACTCAGGTCAACACCCATTTGCACCACCACAGGATTTATCGAAAAAATCTCGACTTTAATGTTTATAAGGGTGCATCAAAGTACAAGTTTGCAACAAATGGTTTACAACCCTTCGTTTGAAAAATTCTTATATCATCCCTTTACAAACTTAAAATTGTAATTGCCCCTACAGGCGGTGGTGCCGTTGAGATACATAAAACTGCCCTCGGAAAATTTTGAGACATTCTTCAATTCACTAAAAGAATGGGGAAAGGTCTATGGCCCGGTAAAAAAGGGCAGCATCTATTCTTTCCAGGAAGTCGATGAAGTGGCAGAACTGGCCCTCGACTATACCAGGACTATTCTGCCTCCAAAGAAATTTTTCGTCAGACCGAGGGACACGATGTTCCGTCTCAAGGACGGCAGATGGGAAAACGGTGTTGAGGGAGAAAAATTCGTGCTCTTTGGCCTTCACTCATGTGACATTCATGGACTCAAGATACTCGACAGGGTTTACCTCAACGAGCCGGTCGATCCGTACTACAAAGCGAGAAGGGACGCGGCTCTCATAGTCGGGATAAGCTGTATGCCCGACGAATACTGCTTCTGCAAGAGCCTCGGCACGCACTTCGCTATGGATGGCTTTGACCTCTTCCTCCACGAGCTTCCAGACGGGTGGCTGGTCAGGATAGGGAGCGTCAGGGGGCACGAGATAGCCTGGGAAAACGAGGAGCTCTTTGAGGATGTCACGGACGAAGACCTGAAACACTTCAAGGAGTTCGAGGACCGGCGCGCAAATGCGTTCCAGAAAGAGATTCCGCAGGAAGGCCTCGCCGACATGCTCGATCTGGCTTACAACAGCCCGGTGTGGAAGGACTACGCCGAGAAGTGCCTCGCCTGCGGCAACTGCAACATGGTCTGTCCGACGTGCCGCTGCTACGAGGTCTGCGACCGCTGGGTAGATGCGTACAGCTCCGTCAGGGAGAGGCGCTACGACTCGTGTTTCATGGAGAGCCACGGTCTCGTCGCTGGAGGCCACAACTTCAGACCGACCCGCTTGGACCGCTTCAGGCACCGCTACTACTGCAAGAGCTACTTCGACCCCTCGGCAGGCTTCAACTGCGTGGGCTGCGGCAGGTGTGACGAGTTCTGTCCGGCGGGGATAGAGCACGTTAAGGTTCTTGAGGAGGTTAGGGGGTCGCTGAGATGACCGGGAACCCGTATCAAAGCCACGATGCGCGCATTCTCGAAGTGAAGGACCTGACACCCAGAGAGAAGCTCTGCACGCTCCGCTTCCTTGACCCAGAGGTCAGCGAGCGCTTCACCTTCAAGCCCGGCCAGTTCGTCATCATTGACGTCCGCGGCTTCGGGGAGTTCCCCATAAGCCTCTGTTCCTCGCCGACAAGAAAGGGATACATCCAGCTCTGCATTAGAAAAGTCGGAAGAATGACCAAGTTCGTCCACAATATGAAGGAAGGCGACGTGGTGGGAATCCGCGGGCCCTACGGGAACGGGTTCCCCATGGAGAATATGGAAGGTTCCAACCTGATCCTCGTCGCGGGCGGCCTCGGAATGGCCCCGCTGCGCTCGGTGCTCTGGTACGCCCTCGATACAGGGAAATACGAACATGTGTGGCTCCTCTACGGCACGAAAGCCTATGAGGACATTCTCTTCCGCGATGAGATAATACACCTCCTCAAACACGGCTCTTCAATGAACTGCTCCGTAAAGCTCGCCTACGAGGTCGAGAGCCCGTCGTGCATCTACCTTGAAAGGGGCTTCTCGGACAAAGTGTGCAGAGGAGTGGTTACAGACCTGTTTAGAGGGGAGGAGTTCGACGTTGACAACACATACGCCCTCATCTGCGGCCCGCCGGTCATGTACAAGTTCGTAATAAAGGAGCTCCTCAACAGGAAGCTCTCACCCGGCAGGATATACATGACCCTCGAGAGAAGAATGCGCTGTGGGGTCGGCAAGTGCGGCCACTGCATCGTCGGAACGAGCACCTCCATCAAGTACGTCTGCAAGGACGGGCCCGTCTTCACGTACTGGGACGCTCTCTCCACGAGGGGGTTGATATGATGGACAAGCTCAAACTGGGGGTTTTCGAGCTTACAGACTGCGGCGGCTGTGCCCTTAACCTGCTCTTCCTCTACGAGAGGCTCTTCGACCTGCTCGAGTTCTATGAAATAGAGGAGTTCCACATGGCGACCAGCCTGAGTGGGGAAGGCCACTACGACGTCGCGCTCGTGACGGGGACAGTTTCGACCCGGCGCGACCTTGACCTCCTCAAGGAGGCGAGGAACCGCTCGGAATACCTCATAGCCCTCGGAACATGTGCCACCCACGGTTCAGTCCAGGGAAGCGTGGAGCTCCCGATCAGGGAGAAGCTCAAGGCAGTTTACGGAGACGAAAGCAACCCAATGCACGCCCTCGACCCCAAACCTGTTGTGGAGTATGTCGCCGTAGATTTCGCCCTCCCCGGTTGTCCGTACGACAAGAGGGAGGCTTTCCAGGCGCTCATTGACATAGCCAAAGGTATCGAACCGGTAAAGAAAGATTACCCAGTCTGCATTGAGTGCAAGCTCAACGAGTACGAGTGCGTGCTTGTGAAGAAAGGTCTCCCGTGCCTCGGCCCGATAACCCTTGGGGGGTGCAACGCTGTCTGTGTGCGCTCCGGCCTCGGGTGCATAGGCTGCCGCGGCCCGTTGCCCGGAGAGGTGAACCCTGCAAGCGAGTACGAGATACTCAAGAGCAAGGGTTACGACGATGAGTACATCGTGAGGAAGTTCAAGACCTTCGCGAGGTGGGAGCCATGATAATCGAGCTCCGCGAGTTCACGCGCGTTGAAGGCAACGGTAAGGCCGAGATAGTCATCGAGGACAACGAAGTTAAGGACGTCAGGCTCAAGATAGTCGAAGGGCCGCGCTTCTTTGAGCTTTTAACCCTGGGAAGGCACTACTACGACGTACCCGACCTCGAAGCGAGGATATGCGCCATCTGCTACCTTTCCCATAGTGTTGCATCCGTTTTAGGAATTGAGAGGGCCTTTGGCGTTGAAGTCCCTGAGGAGATAGCGCTTCTAAGGGAGCTGGGCCTGGTAGGCGAGCTGATTGAGAGCCACACCCTTCACCTCTATCTCCTCGTCGCACCGGACGTGTTCGGCTACCCCGACGCGATAAGGATGGCCACCAAGCACGGCGAGCTGGTGAAGGAAGCGATAACCATCAAGGCCTTCGGCAACAGGATAAGGGAGCTCATTGGAGGAAGGGAAATACACGGCATAAACGTCAAGCCCGGCGGCTTCGGGCGATACCCAACGGTGGAAGAGCTGGAGAACATAGAGAGAGAAAGCGAAGCCCTCCTCAGGCTGGCCAAAAGGGCCGTGAGGCTCTTCGCTTCTCTGGAACCCTACGGCGCTCAGGCAAAGCACTTCGTGGCGACCGACGGCTACCTCTGGGGCGAAAAGATCATCTCGGACGAGGAAGGGGCCTTTGACTACACGGAGAGGATAGAGGAGCGCTCCCTCGTCTACAGCTTCGCCAAGCAGAGCCTCTACAAGGGCGAGACCTTCTTTGTCGGTTCACTGGCAAGACTACTCCTCAAGTCAGAGATGCTCACCCCTGAAGCAAAGAGGCTATTCGAGGAGCACAGGGAGAAGCTTGCCACTGGATACGTCAGCTACAACAACCTGGCCCAGGCGATAGAGCTGGTCTATGCCCTTGAGCGGGCTAGGGAGATAGCGAAGACTCTCCTGGATAGTGGCATCGAAGGGGAGAACGTCCCCGTTGAACCCAGGGAAGGCGAGGGTATCGGCTACGTTGAGGCACCGAGGGGAGTCCTCATACACCACTACCGCACCGACTCGGACGGCAAAATAGCGTACTCAAACATCATAACGCCCACCGCCCTAAACCACGCGATGATGGAGGTCAGCCTGCTGGAGGAGGCGAGGAAGCTCTACGG
>JAGHBN010000015.1 GCA_021160985.1 Thermococcus sp. | reverse complement strand
GCTCATGTGTATCTGCTTTAACGTGCTTTTTAAGAATCATCAGGAGTGCGTATTCGAGCTCGCTCAGGCCGAGTTTTCTCCGCTCTTTGGAGCGCTTTTCTATTTCCTCTGCTATCTCCAAAAGTTCCCCGTAGAGCTTTTCGATTTCTTCCCTCTTTTGCCTCCACGCCTCGATTATTCTCTCAAGTTGCTCAACCAAATCTTCCGTTAATGGCCCCTTGTGGGTGTTTACGTAGTGTCTGACCGAGAACAGGAGGTTAGTAAACGCCTTCCGCTTATCCCTCTCCCTTATTACTTTCCTGAGGAACTCCTCGTCAAGTTCAATTACTGGGAAGTCGGCCTTTATCTCCTCTATGTCAACGGTCTCATGTATGAACCTCAGGGCTTCGTTGAGGAATTCGTCCGCTTTGAGCTCTATCTCCGGCGGTATGCCCTCGACTTTTGCCAGGTACGCGTAGTAGGCCTCGGTGAGCCATTTGAAGCTCTCTCTGAACTCCTCCCTGCCTTCCTTAAGGAGTTTGTAGTGGTGCCTTATCTCCCTGTACAGCCTCTGGAACTCCTCACCCCTGTTGTTTCTGAACAGCGTCTCGACTGCCTTCATTATGGTCCCCCTATCCCGCCTCGGCTCAAGATCATCAAAGTACCCCATGGCCTTGGCGATCTTTTTTCTGAGCTCTTTCTTTATCTCCTCGACGCTGTAGGCGGCCCCTTCGATGTCAACCTCGTCGTAGATTTCCAGCGCTCTCTTCAACTCCTTGAATATGCCCACGTAATCTATAACGAGGCCGAAGGGCTTGACGTTCTCGCCGTTCTTGATGAAGGGCCTGTTGGTCCTCGCTATCGCCTGAAGGAGCCTGTGCTCCTTGAGCGGCTTGTCCAGATACATGGTTTGAAGGATTGGGGCGTCAAAGCCCGTGAGGAGCATATCGGTAACTATCAGAATCTTTGGAATTTCCTTGTTTCGGAAATCCTCACGAACTCTCTCCCGGATTTCAGCCATGTCCTTCCCGGGAAAGCGCTCTTCAAGTTCTTTCTGATATTCTTTGATAACATCGCCCTCGTCCCGGTTGAACGTCATCACGACCTCGGTGTACTCACTTGGCAAATACTTGTCGAGGGCGCGCTTGTATAAGACGCAGGACTCCCTATCAACCGCTACCACCATTGCTTTAAACGGCTCCACGCTTTCTCTGTAGTGCTTTGCTATGTCCTGGGCTATCATCTCGATCCTCTTTGGGTTTTTCAGGAACACCTTTATCGCGTTGAGCCTCTTCTTGAGCTTCTCCTCTACTCTTCCGCGGTACTCCTCCGGGATTTCCTCCAGCTTCGATGAGAGAAACGCCTCAAGGAGCTCCCTCTTTAGGTGAACGTCCTCCTCAAGCCTCGCCTGGTAGGCTATCTTCACGGTAAAGCCGTCCTCTATGGACTGAGTTATGAAGTACCTGTCGAGGTAGGGCCTGTCCTTATAGCCGAAGGCCGCGTAGGTGTCGCGCCCCTTCTTAGCTATCGGTGTTCCAGTAAAGGCGAAAAACGACGCTCTCCTCAGTATCGAGCGCATAGTCGAAGCAAGCTCGCCGTACTGGGTTCTGTGCCCCTCGTCTATGAGAACCACGACGTCCTTGCGGTTCATTATCGTCTTTCTTCTCCGGCTTTCCCTCTTGAGCCCCTCCAGCACGTTGTTGAGGTCCTCGGCGCGGAACTTGTGGATGAGCGTGATGAATATTCCCCTCTTTCCATCGGCGTGGGTTAGGACTTCCTTGAGCTTCTCGATTGAATCTATGACTTCAAAGCTCAGCCCCACGGCCTTAAGCTCGCCGCTCAGCTGTCTCTCCAGTTCCCTCCTGTCAACGACGAAGAAAATCGTGGGGTTGCCGAGCAGGCGTTTGATTTTGTAGGCGGAGAATATCATCGTCAGCGTCTTCCCGCTACCCTGCCAGTGCCAGATTAAGCCCCTGTTCCTCTCGGTTTCCCCCTTAGCGTAGCCGACGGCGATGTTTACTATCTCCCTGACTGCTCTGTACTGCATATACCTCGGCAGAACCTTCGTGAAGGCTCCACCGCTCTCGCGGTAGAAGGTGAAGTATCTGAGGACGTCGAGGAGGATCTCGGGCTTTAGAAGTTCGACGAGGTCATCCAGGGGGTCGAAGTTGCCCCATTTCCATTCGTATACCGGGACACTGCTCAGCCACGGCACTGTGGGGAAATAGACAGCTTTATCCCCGACCGCGACGCCAATCTGCACGTACTTGAAGAGCTCGGGCATTTCCTTTTCATATTCCTTAATCTGTCCGTAGGCCTTTTTCCAGCTCACGTCGAGCTTTTTGCACTCGATTATAACGAGGGGAATGCCGTTGACGTAGAGGATTATGTCAGGTATCTTGGTCTTAAACGGATAGCCGACCTGATTGGCGACGAGGAACTCGTTGTTTTCGAGGTTTTCGTAGTCTATGAGCATCAGCCTCTTCGGTTGAGAGGTTTCTTCGTCCTTCACAGGGACGCCGTTCTTGAGGTAGTCGAGGACTTTTCTCGACCCTTCAACGCCGAAGGGGGCAGTCTTAAGGAGGTTTATCGCTTCCTCTGCTTCATTCTCGCCAACACCATTTATCCTCACTATCGCGCGCTTTAGCCTTGAGAGCAGGAGGGGCTCGTTTTCGTTTTCAAGGATCTCGATGCCCCTCTTATACTTCCAGCCTTTGGCCTTGAGCCTCTCGATTAGGGGCTTCTCGCACTGGAGGTATTCGGGGGTTTGGGTGAGCATGGGGGACACCTGTTTATTTGTAAACATTGGAGCCATTAGGGAGGTTAGATGTTTATAGATAAACGTGTTTTTAAATATTCATGCAAGTCAGAACTTCACCTGATTTTTTGATAT
>JAGHBN010000041.1 GCA_021160985.1 Thermococcus sp. | reverse complement strand
GCTAAGTGGCGATCTATTTCTTTTACGGGTGTTATTGCGTAATGAGCCTCCCCATCTTTTTGCCCCTTCCTTACCAGTATTTGTCGGTATTTTTTCTCTATTCTCTCTGCACCATATTTCCAGCTTGCTATTCCCCCGAGTATTCCTATGAGCGCGTCGTATGCAAATTCGTCGTACCCTTTATTTTTGCCTACGAATATATACTCCTCGTTGTTATCTCCGTAATGGGCATGTGTGTGTGGCGTAGGCCGCTTCGCCATCCGACACGCCGGCTGCATGCCCTGCCATCTCTGATATGTGAGTATACGTGGATGGCACATATACATCGACTTCTACTGTTTTTTTCCTGCCGAAACGCCCTTGAACTACTTTCTTTGCCTTGACCTTATGCATCATCACCATCGCTACTGCACCTCTTATCCGTCAACTCCAAGGGAGATAAGCCTTTCGAAGCTTTCCCGGTGAACCCCTCTACACATAGCCCGGAGAGAACCTCTGGACTCACGGGGTAGTGAAGGGTGTAATCAGCCTAATGCCGCTATTGCCGGGGAGAACGTTGGAACTAATTAAGGAAAACTCAGACACTAATCGAAGAAGCCAATGGGGGGACACCTAGGTTAGCGACTTCAAGAACCTTGGAACGCTTTCTCTCTTTCTCGTGTTGGACGACAACAAGAGAGATTACCAGTTTAACCCACTTCTCATTCACCGTAATCTCAGCATGAAGACCCCTGATGTTCTTTAAAACGTGCTTATCAACGCCAAACTTCTTGGAGGCGTCCAACAATTCAAACCCGACGACCTCCAGCTTATCTCCTCCGGGAAGCCTTCCAAAGTCAAGAATAAGGTCATCTCCGACCATAATGGAATATTCGTACTTTCTATTCGGAACACTCACAAAGAGAGAGTCGGATAATGGGTCATAATCAACGGGCCGAAACTTCTTGTCCCTATCTTCACTCATCGTTTACCACCTTAACCCTCCTACTCGAAGGCTGAGGGAACACCGTTACTACGGTCAGCCTCATCTTACTCCCGCGTTCTTTCACATCCACGACAATAATTAAGTCCATTCCCTCCTTTTCAGGATGCAGATACGTAAGCTTGAACCTATGTTCACCCTGCTGTTCAACTCCCCTCAAAGCCTTTTGGCGCTTTCTCAATAAATCCTCAACGACCCTAGTATTAAGCTCCCTCTCCTCCACTCTCCACTTCACGTGGTTAGTGAACATAATCTCCGCAATGCTATTTGAATCAAGGAGTTTAATGAATTTCCTGAAATCCATGACCCTCAAAAGCACTAACAAAACAGCTCTTAAATACCTTACGGACGGAAAACTACTCCTATCAGGAGAGAGCAACTCACGGTAAGTGAAAGGTTATTAAGGCCGGGAAATATTTTACCTCGGTGATGATATGGGCGCTGAGGAGCACAAGAGGAAGGCACCCAAGAAGTTTAAGTTCGCGGTCATAACGGTCAGCGACACGGCGAGCAGGGGAGAGAAGGAAGACAAAAGTGGGAAGTTTCTCTTAGAGGAGCTGGAGAAATCAGGGCACGAGAAAGTTCTCTACAAAATAGTCCCAGACGAAAAGATGGAGATACTCGGAGCGGTCGTCGAAGCCTTCGAGAGGGGTGCTGAGATAGTCGTCACATCTGGTGGGACGGGGATAGCGAGCAGGGACGTCACGATAGAGAGCATAAGACCACTTTTCGATAAGGAGCTGACGGGCTTCGGCGAGATTTTCAGGCTGATGAGCTACGAGGAGATAGGCACGGCCGCCGTCATGACGAGGGCAACCGCGGGTATAATCAGAAGCTCTGGCAGGGCCATGGCTGTCTTCTGCCTGCCCGGTAGCCTTGGTGCTGCGAAGACTGGAATCAAGATAATCCTCAACGAGGCGGGTCATGTGCTCAAGCACGGGAGGGAGTAAGGTTAATATTCGGTCAGGAGAAGAAATATATGGTGATGGTGATGGAAAACCTCAACGAACCAGGGAAACAACCAATGCAAACGGAGGCCAAAAAACTTGAGAGAATAAGGCACTTTAGGGGTGCACTTGGAACGTTTGAGGAGAAAACGATAAAATGGGCCATTGAGGAGGCTGAAGAGCTTTGAAAGACGTCATCTTCATCGACACTTCTGTCATCGTCGAGTACATCCTCAACGGGAAAGATGCTGACACGGCCGAGATAATCCTTTTGAGAGGGGATACCAAGGTTGCCTCAATGCTCGTATACAGAGAATCTCTCGGAGCCCTCGCAATGGCATTCGGGCGTGAGAGGTTTGGGATAAAGGGCAAGCACAGTCTGCGAAAGTTCATAAGGAAAAACGGATGGAAGCCCTTTGAGCCCGTTCTGGACGTTCTCGATGGCCTTCTTAACGAAGTGGGTATCGTGATACTACAAGATGTCCATCAGACAAAGGAGCTTCGGCTTATTATGGAAAAATACAATCTTTTGCCTTCTGACGCCCAGATAGCTCTGACCTGTAAAAGTTATGGCATCCAGAGGATAGCCACATTTGATTCGGACTTCAAGCGTGCTGAGTTCCTGAAAACAGTGGAGGTATGAAAATGAGGGAGTTCAAGACCCTCACGCCCTACAGGGAGGCGCTGAAGCTTCTGCTCGACGATCTTAGCGAGATTGGTGAAACCGAGGAAGTTCCGCTTGACGAGGCCCTCGGACGGGTTCTGGCCGAGGACGTGATTTCTCCCATAGACAACCCGCCCTTCGACCGCTCCGCCGTTGACGGCTATGCACTCCGCGCAGAGGACACTTTCCAGGCGAGGGAGTACAGCCCCGTTGAGCTGAAGGTCATAGACGAGATTACCGCAGGTAAAGAGAGCAGGGCAAAGGTCGAGCCGGGCACGGCAGTGAAGCTGATGACTGGGGCAAAGATGCCCGAGGGAGCGAACGCAGTTTTGATGCAGGAGATGGCCGAGCGCGAAGGAGACATCATAAGGGTTCTCAGGCCGGTCGCCCCGGGACAGAACGTCGCGTTCGCCGGGGAGGATGTGAAGAAGGGCGAAGTCGTTCTTAAGAAAGGCCAGGTTTTGAGACCTCAGGACCTGGCCCTGCTCAAGAGCCTCGGCTTCAAGACCATTAAAGTCAAGAGGAAACCCCGCGTTGGGATAATCATCACCGGCGACGAGCTAATCGAGGAGTTTGACGAGGAGGCGCTAAGGGGGGGCAAAATACTTGAGAGCAACTCCGTTATGCTCACGGGGTTGGTGAGGCAGTACTTCGGCGAGCCGGTCTTTTACGGCGTTATCCCCGACGATGAAAAGGCGGTAGGGGAAGCAATTGAAAAGGCGAAAGCCGAGAACGATCTCGTTCTCGTTACCGGCGGTTCTGCCTTCGGCGACAGGGACTTCGCACACCGCTTCATCAAGCTGCTCTTCCACGGCACGACGATAAAACCCGGGCGGCCGATAGGGTACGGCGAGAGGGTCTTCATAATGAGCGGCTATCCGGTGGCGGTCTTTACACAGTTCCACCTCTACGTCAAGCACGCCCTGGCAAAGCTCGTGGGGGCCAGAAACTACGAGGTCAGGGTTCGGGCGAGACTAACCGAGCGCGTCTCAAGCCAGCTCGGAAGGTACGAGTTCGTGAAGGTGTGGTACGAGAACGGGGAAGCAAGGCCCATCAAGAAGAAGGGTAGCGGGATAATAAGCTCGCTCGTGGAGAGCAACGGATACCTAGTCATTCCAGAGGACAGCGAGGGGCATTTAGAAGGGGATGTCATCCTCGTCGTCCTTTATTAATTCCTCTTTTTTGGGCTTTTTAACGATTGATTTGACTTCTTCTGGGAGTTCGTCGCTGACCAAACTTTCAACTAACTCAATAACTTCAAGCTTCTCTTTTTTCTTCTCGTTTATGGCCTCCACTAGGAAGTCGGGTTTGGTCCAGGGCAATACTTCCACAATGGGGTCCTTGTTCTTTCTCTTCTCTCCCATACTACGCCACCATGAGTGTCGGGCTATGGCCCGCCCGTAACCCCCGCCTTCATACATGCCTCCCGGCGAGCTCTGGCGGGTTAACCCAGGCGGGCCGTCTGTGCCCGGTCTGGGTTTCCCGCGGTCATAGCGCTCCGTAACGCGGAAGGCCCTCCCGCGGGGACCTCGCTGAGACCGGGCTGTGGCCCCCGCATCGCCCCCCGGTTCATTCTCCCCGGGGTCCTCGCGCAGGGGCAATATAAGATAGGGGAAAAGAAGTATATAAAGCTGTCCTCACTCCATGAGCCTCATGAGCTGTGCATAGAGCCTGTCTTCAAGACTCATCTTGTCCAATACAATCACTAGAGTGCCGTTGTTCATAAGGGCAAAATCCCTTAACTTTGAGATGAACTTCATGAGGCCATCCCATGAGTTGTACACGGCGAGATACTCAAGGCAGTCAATGACAATGACGCCATGCCTTCCTGAGGCAGCAAATGTCTCAAAGTACCTGTGAGAGATCTCGGTCATCTTAGCGAGGTCCGTAGGGTGTACCGTGGTCTTAAACTTGCTCTGTAATGGTACAGTGGTCACAAAGTAGCACTCCCACCCCTCTGGAATATCAGAGACGTCCCTGACAAAGGCCAGCACTGGTATCTCACGGAGTTTTTCCTTGAGTTCATTGTATTCGTCTGTCTCCACAATGAGTGCGCCTGGTTTAAGGTTTATTTGCTGGGGGGCTGCTTTTTCTACGGGCAAAAACATTTCTAATGAGGTCAGCTTGATCATCGCCCATACCATGAAGACTATCAGCACCGATGAGAGCGTGAAGCCTATCACTCCATACCAGGGTTGGAGACCAAAGAGGGCTGTGGGGATAAGGTGAATCCCAAATAGAACTATGCCGATTGAGAGATATTTAATTGCGCTTTTGTAGATCTCCTCGACTCCCATCAGTAACAGTCCGCCCCCCACTACGAAGACTCCGCTTATCCCCAGTGCCGCCGCACTCGTGGCCGTCCAGAAGGCGTCTCCAGTGTAAAAGTACACACCGAGCAGGTATACCATAAACGTTGGGGGCATGAGGGAGAGGGTGGCAAGAATCTTGTGTCTTACGTTTATGGACTCCTCTTCAAGGAACTTCACAGAGCCGTAGAAAATGAAGCCTGCAAACGTCGGAAGACACAGCAGACCAATCAACTGAAGGGTGGCGCTCCGTTGTGTCGTAAAGAGAACCGTTAAGAAATCGAATACCCACGCTATCGAGAACGCTAGGGCAGATTCCCTTCTGTTGCGTAGATATATCCTAAATATCCACGCCGCGGCCACTGCGTCAGCAATCAGTACCATTGCAGCCTCTGCGAGTAAGACTGCCTGGATGCCATCCAACAACTTCGCCTCCTTTATCCATCGGGCTCGCAGAACCCATCTAAAACAATCTCTCCGGCAGAATGCGGAGTGCTCTCTTATTTTCACACGTGATAGTTAATACTTCGGGTCTAGAGGTTATAAATGCTACCTTTACATCCTCCCGGGCCAGACCGTCCTGTGCCAACCATCCACGACTTCATCGAATTAGGTCAGGGCCCTCTGCGGGGCCAGTAATCCCGTCCAGTATGGGGTGGAGGCTAGGATCCTGCCGCTCTTTCCTCTAGAATTTTGTCACAATGCTGAAAATTTATATAAGTGTTTCCTCAAACTTACAGAGGTGGTGCTGATGGGTGAAAAAATTATTCACGATGGTGTTCACGGCAGTATGAAACTCACAGGGATTATACTTGACCTCGTTAAAACTCCCGAGTTCCAGAGGCTCAGGAACATAAGACAGCTCGGTCTGGCCTATCTTGTTTATCCCGGTGCCAACCACAGCAGGTTTGAGCACTCCCTCGGCGCGTGGCACCTCGCCAAGAGGCTCTCCCAAGAGGTTGGGCTGGACGAAACCGAGAGCATGCTCCTTCAGATTGGGGCTCTTCTCCACGATATAGGGCACGGCCCCTTCAGCCACACGTTTGAAAGCATCTACAAGCACTACGTCAAAGAGCACGACCACATGCGGCTCGGACAGGACATAATCCTTGGCAGGATAAACATAACAGAGAGCGAGAATGGGGGAAAGATTCCCGAAATAATTGAGAGCTACGGATATGACTTCGGACCCGAGGATGTTGCAAAACTAATACTCGGACAATCGCGGGAGAAGTACCTGGGCCAGATGCTTCACGGTGACGTCGACGTCGATCAGATTGACTATCTCGTCCGCGATGCCCACTACACGGGCGTGGCGCACGGCATCATTGACCTTGAACGGCTCCTTAAAGTCCTAAAAATCCATGATGGAGAGCTTGTAGTTGATGAAAAGGGCATCGAGGCCGTTGAAGGGATGATGGTGGCAAGGTCTTTGATGTACTCCCGCGTTTACTTCCACCACACTGTCAAGATAGCCGAAGGAATGCTGACAAGGGCCCTCGAGTTTGCGATGGAGGAGGGCTACCTCTGGGACTTCTGGAAGATGACCGACTGCAGGGTGCTGGTAGAGCTTGAGGATCTTGAGGGACTGCCGGCGGAAATAGTCAGGAGGGTGAAGTACAGGGAGCTCTACAAAGCCGCGGTTCTTGCCAGTGCGGACGAGTTGAGTCCGGAGGAGAAGAAGGAGCTTCTGGCGGCATACAGGAACGTGAAAAGGAGGCAGGAGATAGAAAGGAACCTTGCGGATGCCGTTGGTGCCCGTGAAGGGGAAGTCATCCTCGAGTTCAGTATAGCGGATCTGATGCTCAGCGAGCCCCGGCTGAAGGCGACTGAGATAAACGTCCTTCTCAGCAATGGAGACGTCCAGCCCCTAACAAAGGTCACACCGCTTGCAAACGCGCTGAAGCGCAGGCAGACGCCGAGATGGGCTGTCCTGATAGCCTCTCCACCGGAATACGTGAAAAAACTCCGGGAAAAGTGGAAGAAGATCATCTTCAGCTGAAGAGTTTCCTCTTTATCTCTTTCTTGAGGTCTTCAATGAGCTCTATGAGTTCATCTGCGTCCTTGACTTCCTCTAGGCTCTTTTTGGGTATTAACGGAACCTCCCCCACAACCTCGGTGCGGGTCTTCTGGAGGATGAAGACACCGTCGCTGTTGACAATTTTACTGACTTCCGTTACCATCTCGGCCCTTTTAACTGTGGAACGCGTCTTTTTCTCGTCTATGCCGGTCAGAATCTTGAATTCATCCTCCTTCGAAACGGCATTGAAGGGAGCCCTTTTAACCTTCACAACCCCGAGTCCGAGGTTTTTCAGGCGCTCAAAGACTTCTCTCTCGAGGGGAGTTTCCGGCACAATGTCAAGCTTCGCTTCCACCCTGGAATTCAGTACGTCAAGGGGCTCCACAAGGGGCTCGTCGAACAGCTCCTCAAGGCGTATGGCAACATCCAAGGAAACAGCCTGCTCGCCCTTCTCATAGTTGAGGATGCTCTTTCGGGAGACTCCAAGCATCTGGGCCAGCTCGTTTACAGAATAGCCGTGCTTTTCCCTGAGTTGCTTCAGCAGCGCACCGTTTATCCTGACGTAAAATCCGCCTCTCTCGGCGAAAATGGCGGGGAATTCGTTCTCTACAAGGATATCGTAAAGGGTCTCGGGGCTGATGGCATAAACCCCAAACCGTTCGTAGACCACCCCCTCCTCCAGGTCCGCGTTCTTGGTCCTGAGACCCACTATGAGGGGGGATGCCTTGAAGAAAGCCGCCAGCCTTTTGAGGTCTTCAGCCTGTTCCTCTGTAACAGTGTCTATGTTGGCTGCAACCTTGATGAAGAGGAGAAGGAAAAGCCTACTCGCCACTATCTCGAAGCATGAACCTCTAAGCTCCAGGCGTGCCGTTTTGTAACCGGTACTTTTGAGTATTGCCTCAACAGTTCTTATTAACCGCTCCCTCTCCATCATGTTTAAATAATACGGAGGTTTATATAAATTTAAGGTGTGCCTATGAGAGCCGTGGTGATGAAAGGGAACCGCGTCTCCCTCTGCGTCCTCACAAAGGATGACGTAAAGCAGGCGTGGGTGTGGTGGAACGACAGGAGGGTCAGGAAATACCTCTCATCCCCAGAGGAGATATTCTTTTACGAAGAGGAGCTTGAGTGGTACGAGAGGCTTAAAAAGCAGAAAACCCGGGAAAAAGTCTTTTCAATTGTAGAAAACACCTCCGGTTCCCTCGTTGGGCTCATAGGCCTCCACAGGATAGACCACTACAACGGACACGCAGAGATAGGCTATTTCCTGAGTCCTGAACACTGGGGAAAGGGATACGCCACCGAGGCCGTTGCACTTGCAAGCAAGTACGCATTCTCCTGGCTGCATCTCAGGAAGCTATACGCCTGGGTATTTGAGACAAATATCGCTTCTATACGGGTGCTGGAAAAGAACGGGTTCCGGCTCGCTGGAAGGCTCCACCGGCACCAGTACGTACCGGGAGAGGGGCTGGTGGACGTGCTTATGTACGAGCGGTTTAGGGGATAGTTAGTCCCCCTCGCTCTTCAGCCTCGCAGGCTCGAACATCAGGACGTAAGAAGGTTCGAGGGCCTTGGGACAGTGCTCCATTCCCCTGGGCACGACCATCATCTCGCCCTCGTTGAGGACCACATCAGGCTGACCCCTCAGCTGAACCACTATGCGCCCCCTGTAGACGTAGAAAAGTTCGTCCTCTTTCTCATGCTTGTGCCAGTGGTACTCACCATCAAAGAGGGCCATCCTAACGACGTACTCATTCACCCGCATCAGCTCAACGGGAGACCAGGGTTCGGAGATTTCCTTTATCTTCTCATCGATGTTGAGTTTGGGAATCATAACCTTCACCAATTAGATGTTAGAGTTGCATCTATTTAATCTTGGCAGTCATCGCGGGCGACTCAACGGCTGAAATCGCAGCTCGTGGGAGACGGTTGAGAAGTGCTACGTCGAGGGCGAAAACCTCCTTGTCGTTGAAGACGAGGGGGCAACGCACAGCGAGCATTGCTGGTCGAGGCGCTTCCCGGACGCGGTGCCCTGGCTCTTCGGCGGTTGATTTTTAAACCCCCTCCCCTTTTCTTCAAACATGCTCATCCACATCGGAATCGACGACACAGATTCGCCGAACGGCATGTGCACCACCTACCTCGGCGCGCTCCTCTACCGCGAGCTGTCCCGCTTAGCCGAACCCATCGACCTGCCGAGACTCATAAGGCTGAACCCGAACGTCCCGTACAAGACAAGGGGCAATGGAGCTGTGGCGATGACGTTCGAGGCAGACGAAGAAGTTATTCCAGAGATTAAGAACACCGTCCTCTTCTACGTGAACCAGCTCGCGGACTTCACCCACGAGAACACGAACCCCGGAGTCGTCTTTTTCGAGGGCGAAATCCCTGAAAAGCTCCATGAGTTCTCGCTTAAGGCCCTCAGGGAGCACGTCACCATCGAAGAGGCTGAAAAGGTCGCGAGAGAAGTTGGGGCAGAGTTCTTCAAGTTCAAGCTCGGGCGCGGGATAATCGGCTCTTTAGGAGCGATCGGCTACCCCCTTGAGCGCTTCACCTACGAGCTTTTAGCATACCGCGAGCCTGAGAACTGGGGGACCCCGAGGCGGGTCAAAGAGGAGAGCGTTTTCCTCGCCGACAAATGGAGCTACCCCTTCACCTACGACAACGTTGACCCCTACAAGAGGAGCGTCCTCATAACACCCCACGGTAAGGACCCCGTTCTCGTGGGAATCAGGGGAATCGACAGAGGAAGGGTCATCCAGACCTTCGAGCGAGTTAAGTTTAAGGAGCCCGTCGCCTTCTACCAGTTATTCAAAACGAACCAGAACACCGACGACCACCTTACATACAAGAAAATCGGCGAGCTCAAGCTATACGACAGCGCGGTGGTTAGGGGAACGGTGGTTAAGCCCTACTGGGAGCGCGGG